>NZ_MSHA01000087.1:0-724 GCF_001940965.1 Bacteroides sp. Phil13
TATAGTCCGGGATATTGCGGTTGGCATGTGACACAGCAAAAGTTTTTATTTTCTTTACTGCCGGAACAACCTTGTGGAGTTCGGTTGAGTGAGTCCTCTCTAATGTCTCCCATTAAATCGGTAAGTGGAGTAATTGCTGTAGGTGAGAGAATCGTGAAACGTAAATATGGCTGTGAGCTTTGTGGCAAAGCAGACTGCTATAAGAATAGAAACAAATTAAAAAAGTGATTGCCATGAATATATCAAAATGGATTGAAGATATAATTACTTCTGATAAAAGTTTGTCTATGCCTATCATGACTCATCCGGGTATTGAATTATTAGGTAAGAAAGTACTAGATGTCGTGACTGATGGTGAAGTTCATTTCCAAGCTATTCATGCTTTGAATGAGCGCTTTCCCCAGGCTATGGCATGTACTGCCATTATGGACCTGACTGTAGAAGCTGAAGCTTTCGGGAGTCAACTCTGTATGAGTGAACATGAGGTTCCTACGGTTACAGGCCGTTTGTTGACCTCATTTGAAGAGGTGAACGCATTACAGATTCCTTCTTTGGATAGTGCGAGAGTTCCCCAGTATCTGAAGGCGAATGCTATGGCTGCTGCCGGAATAAATAAACCTGTCTTTGCCGGTTGTATAGGTCCTTATTCACTTGCCGGACGGTTGTTTGATATGACTGAAATAATGATGGCGATATATACTGAACCTCAGACTGCTACTTTATT
>NZ_MSHA01000087.1:888-84466 GCF_001940965.1 Bacteroides sp. Phil13
GGTACAAGATGATTCGTTTGCAGTGATTCTTCATAACTGTGGTAATACAGGACATTGTACTCCTGCTATGTTGAAAACCGGTGCCAAAGGATATCATTTTGGAAATAAGGCTGATATGGTAGAAGCACTGAAAGTTTGTCCTGCAGATGTACTGGTTATGGGTAATCTGGATCCGGTTGGTATTTTCAAGATGGCCTTGCCGGAGGTAGTTGTCCGTCAGACAGAGGAGCTTCTGAATCGCACATCTTCATATCCGAATTTTGTAATTTCAAGTGGTTGTGATACCCCTCCGGAAGTTCCATTTGCCAATATTGAAGCTTTTTATCAGGCAGTGGAGAAATATAATAATAAGTGTGGCAGATAAAGACAAAAAAGAGATAAAATTGTATCAGTTTATCCGTTTACAGTCAGCTATCTTTGTCGTGTAAAATAAATGGGAATCTAAATAGTATAAAAATGAATAAGCTTAAAGGGATTGCGTTAACATTGGCCACTACTGCTCTTGTAGCATGTGGACCGGGTCAGAAACAGTCAAATTTTAGTTCGTCTTCTATGCGTACAACAGAAACGGAGAATTTACTTGCTAACCTTAAAAAAGTATCATCTAAAGGGATTATGTTCGGACATCATGATGATACTAACTATGGTATAGGCTGGGATGGTGAAGAGGGACGCTCCGACGTAAAAAGCGTGTGCGGAGATTATCCCGCTGTTATCAGTTTCGATCTGGGACATATAGAACTGGGTGATACAGTGAGCCTGGATAATGTTCCGTTCAGTAAGATTCGTCGAGAAATACTGAACCAATATCAAAGAGGAGGAATGTCTTCTTTGAGTTGGCATTTACGTAATCCGCTGACAGGTGGAGACTCTTGGGATGTATCGGATACAACAGTGGTGAAGTCAGTTCTTCCTGGAGGAAGCAATCATGAAAAATTCACCGGCTGGGTAAGTAAAGTATCTGCCTTTATTAATTCTCTGCAGACAGAGGATGGAGTAAAAGTCCCCGTACTTTTCCGACCATGGCACGAGCATACAGGTAGTTGGTTCTGGTGGGGTGAGAAACTCTGTACTCCCGAAGAATATAAAGCACTCTGGCATATGACGGTGGATATTCTTCGTGAAGATGGTGTGAATAATGCTCTTTATGCTTACTCCCCCGGTTCCGAGCCACAAGATACCGTACAATACCTGAAACGTTATCCGGGAGATGATCTGGTTGATGTAATAGGCTTCGATACTTATCAATTCGATCGTGATAGTTATATTGCTAATCTTGAAAAATCGCTTGCCATTATAGATAGCATCGGTAAAGTACACAATAAAATAATTGCTATCACTGAAACCGGATATGAGGGTATTCCCGATTCGAAATGGTGGACCGGAACTTTGCTGCCTGCCATTGAGAAATATCCGATAGCTTATGTATTGGTATGGCGCAATGCCCGTGAGCGTGTTACTCATTTCTATGCCCCTTATCCGGGACAGATTTCTGCTGATGATTTTGCAGAATTCTATAAGCATCCTAAAACCTTGTTTGCGGCAGATGTAAACTCTTTGTATAAATAAGAAAAACTATCAATATGGAAACTTTTAGTGATAAGGTAAAGAGACTCTTTCAGGAACACGAAGAGCTGATAACAAGAAAAAATGAGCCGGTAGAGGGTGGAAACGGTATTTTCACACGTTACAAATATCCGGTAGTGACGGCGGCACATGCACCTGTCTTCTGGCGATATGATTTGAATGAAGATTCCAATCCTTATCTGATGGAGCGCATCGGCATTAATGCAACCCTTAATTCAGGTGCTATTAAGTGGAATGGTAAATACTTGATGATGATACGTGTGGAAGGTGCCGACCGGAAATCATTTTTTGCGATTGCAGAAAGTCCGAATGGAATCGATAATTTCCGTTTTTGGGATTATCCCGTAACTATGCCTGAGGATTTGATTCCGGCTACCAATATTTATGACATGCGTCTCACGGCCCATGAAGATGGCTGGATTTATGGTATCTTCTGCGCCGAACGCCATGATGATAATGCACCTTTGGGTGATTTATCTTCAGCTACTGCTACAGCCGGCATTGCCCGTACAAAAGACTTGAAGAACTGGGAGCGTTTGCCTGATTTAAAATCCAGAAGCCAGCAACGTAATGTAGTGCTTCATCCGGAATTTGTAGATGGAAAATATGCCCTTTATACCCGTCCGCAAGATGGATTTATTAATGCCGGAAGCGGTGGCGGTATTGGTTGGGCTTTGGTGGACGATATGACCCATGCAGAAGTGAAAGAGGAAAAGATTATAGATTACCGCTATTATCATACCATTAAAGAGGTGAAGAATGGAGAAGGTCCTCATCCGGTAAAAACGCCGAAAGGTTGGTTGCATCTGGCTCATGGGGTACGTGCTTGTGCTGCCGGATTGCGTTATGTACTTTATATGTATATGACTGCCTTGGATGACCCGACAAAACTTATTGCCGCTCCTGGTGGTTATTTCATGGCACCTGTGGGAGAAGAGCGGATCGGTGATGTAAGTAACGTGCTTTTTACTAATGGTTGGATTGCTGATGAAGATGGTAAGGTGTTTATCTATTATGCTTCTTCGGATACACGGATGCATGTGGCTACTTCCACGGTGGATAAGTTGGTCGATTACTGTATGAACACGCCGGCTGACGGTTTATCTTCTTTCGCCTCCGTAGAGACTCTGAAGAAACTTATTGATAAGAACCTGAAGATATGGCAGCACTAAAAGAGAAAATTGGCTACGGTTTCGGTGATATGTCTTCCTCTATGTTTTGGAAGATATTCTCCTACTATCTGCCCATATTTTATTCAAATATATATGGTTTGAGCTTAGCAGATACCGGGGTTTTGTTATTGGTAACACGCATCTGGGATGCTGTATCCGATCCGATGATGGGAGTGATAGCAGACAGGACACAAACCCGTTGGGGAAAATACCGTCCTTATTTACTGTGGATTTCTCTTCCGTTTGCTGTTTGCGGTGTGTTGCTGTTTACAACTCCTGACTTTGGATCAACAGGTAAACTTGTCTGGGCATACATCACTTATATACTGATGATGACGGTCTATACAGCTATCAATGTTCCATATGGAGCCATGCTGGGGGTAATGACGGATGATTCGGACACGAAGACTGTTTTTTCTTCTTACCGGATGTTCTTTGCCTATGGTGGTAGTTTTATTGCTTTGTTTGCCTGGGAACCGTTATGTGCCTGGTTTAAGGAAATGACGGGTTCGTTGACCGTAAGTTGGCAGTATTCCATGATTGTGATTGCTGCATTCTGTTTCGTCATATTCTTACTTTGTTTCAGTATGACGCGGGAATACATAAAGAGTATCTCTACGGTTTCTATCGGAAAAGATATTAAATCGTTACTCGCTAATGTTCCTTGGTGGCTACTTATCGGTGCGGCTTTGTGTTCTAATTTATTCAGCACGGTGCGCGGTGCTACAGCCGCATACTTCTTCAAAGATTATATAGGTGATGGCATATTCTTAAGTTTGGGTGACTTTTCACTCTTGTTTTATGCCGGATTGTTTCTGAGTGTCGGAGAAGTTTCAAATATGATTGGAGTTGTATTAGCGGTTCCCCTTTCCCGTTCATTAGGTAAGAAATCTACTTATATTTCGACTATGGCTGCTTTGGCAGTATTAAGTATTTTGTTCTTTTACCTGCCTTGTACGCCATCAGGTTTTTGGTTGATGCTGGCTATGCAAGTCGTCATATCTGTTTGCACAGGTATTGTATCTCCGTTGGTATGGAGTATGTATGCGGATGTTTCAGATTATGCCGAACTAAAAGACGGAACGGCTTCAACAGGACTCATTTTCTCTTCTTCATCTATGGCGCAGAAGTTTGGCGGTGCGTTTGGGGGTGCTGCCGTCATGTGGATTCTGGCTGCATTCGGTTACAATACGGCCGAGGGAGCAGTACAAACAGAAGAAGCCTTGACCGGACTGAATTTGCTGATGAGTTGGATACCGGCTGCCGTGGCCGTTTTGGCTATGATAGTCGTATACTTTTATCCGTTGACAAAGAAACGTGTTGCAGAGGTTGATGAAAAGCTGAAGAAGATACGGGCTGCCCAGCTATAAATGACGGGAAATAATTGGTATTTGTAAATGATTAAATTGCAAATTGAATGATGGACATCAAGAGTATGAGAAAAGAAATGGAAGCAGAGTTGATAGGCAACATCCTTCCATTTTGGATGAACAGAATGAAAGATGAAGTGAACGGAGGATTTTATGGCCGTATTACGGGAACAGGCATCCTGATGCCGGAAGCAGAGAAAGGGGCCATTTTGAATGCACGTATTCTCTGGACATTTTCGGCTGCTTACCGCTTGTTAGGAAATGAAGAATATCTGACTACAGCAACCCGTGCCAAGCGAATCATCATTGACCGTTTTTATGATAAAGAATTCGGTGGTATCTATTGGTCACTCGATTATAAAGGGAATCCGTTGGATACCAAAAAACAAATATATGCCATCGGATTTGCAATTTATGGCTTAAGTGAATACCATCGTGCTACAGGTGATAAGGAGGCCTTGGACTATGCTATCCGCTTGTTTGAAGATATTGAAAGGTATAGCTTCGATTCCGTAAAGAATGGATATTGTGAAGCCCTTACCCGGGGATGGAGTGAGCTTGCCGATATGCGTCTGAGCGATAAAGATGAGAATGAATGTAAAACCATGAATACCCATCTGCATATTCTGGAGCCTTATACTAATCTTTATCGTGTATGGAAGAATGATTCGCTGAAAAGTCAGCTTTGTAACCTGATAGAGATTTTTATCGATAAGATATTGAATGCTGAGACCGGGCACCTGGAGCTTTTCTTTGATGAAGACTGGAATAGTAAATATCGCATTGTTTCCTATGGACATGACATTGAAGCTTCTTGGCTGATTCATGAAGCAGCGTTGGTGCTGGGAGATGAGGCTCTGTTAGAAAAGGTGGAACCATTGGTTGAGTTTATAGCTGCCGCTGCCGATGAAGGCCTGGCATCCGACGGAGCTATGGCCTATGAAACTTTTCTTACAAAGCAAAGGACGGATACAGACCGTCACTGGTGGGTGCAAGCTGAAAATATAGTAGGACACAGCAACCTTTACCAGCACTTTGATGATGAGGTAGCCTTACAGAAAGCTTTCCGTTGCTGGGAATTCATCAAGAAGAATCTGATAGACAACCGGAACGGCGAATGGTACTGGAGCATATATGCAGATGGTACGGTAAATACCGACGATGATAAAGCGGGTTTCTGGAAATGCCCGTACCATAATGGACGTATGTGTATGGAAATAATGGAACGCTTTTCATAGATATCTTCCTCTAACAAGCTTTTCCGAAGTACTCCGGTTTCAGTAACTTTTCATCAAGCAACCGGAGTACTTCTGCTTTATCTGTTCCCCTGACTACAATCGATACATCATTCTCGTCACTTCCGTACGAAATCATTCTCAACGGGATATTCTTCAGTGCATCAATAATCCGGTTTTCCATGGCGATGCACGAAGACTTCATATTACCCACAACCGAAACAATGGACATACGGTCCTCTACCCATATTTGGGCATATCTGTTTAGTTCACGCAGAATACGGGACAGGAACTCCTTGTTATCCGTCACAATCGATATATTATCATTGGATGAAGTTAACAGGCAGGGATTCGTCCGGTATTTGGCAAAAATTTCCATAATCTTACTGATAAACAGATAAGGCCGTAGCGTATGGTTTGACTCAAAGCGAATATAAATCGCTGAGTCCTTTGCTGCAATAGCTTTTACAGCTTCTCCATTTTGCAAATTATCGGAGATGTAAGTTCCTTCCACCATCGGATTCATCGGATTGAGCAGATGAATAGGAACGTTTCCTTTCCGTGCTGTAGCAAGACAGAACGGATGAAGAATTTGCGGATTGAAATAGATCAGACGTTCCGCCTCGCTGTAGCTGAGGTTCCGGATTGTATCAGCGTCCTTTATGACCAACGTGTCGTTGTTGCGTATGGCAAAGTTTGTCCATAGCTTTATCTCTTTTGCATGCAAGGCCACACCAATAAGGGCTGCCGTATAATCGCTGCCGCCTTGTTTCAGGTAATCGGTTTCGCCAAAAGCATTTTTACAGATACTTCCCTGAGTGATAAACAGGTGAGTGCCGGGATAGAGTTTCAGCTGCTTATCCAGTTTTTGCTCTATGTATTCGATATCTACTTCCCGGTTTGTACCTACGCGTATGAAGTCGAATGCACAAAGCATGGCATTATCGACTTTCTGTTCCTGAAGATAAAGACTCATTAATGTACTGGTGAGTAGTTCTCCTTGTGCCAGAATATCTTTCTCGTCAGCTGAGGTAAAGGGTTCCAGGCAATACTTCCAGATAGCCTGGAAACTATCGAGTATGCACCGGATGGCCTGATGCTTGATTTCATCATCCGTAAGAAGTTCATTGGCGAAGTCAATGAACTGGAACTCCAGCCGGGTGATCTTCTCATGTGCCTCCTCTGTATTACGGCTGAAGAAGCAGGCGGCTATTTCGTCCAGGTGTTTAGTGACATCCTCTGCTGCCGATAGTATTGCTATCGTAGGCTGGTTGTTCATAATCAGTTTGGCAACATGTTGCATTCCTTCTACGGATGCGGTTGAATTTCCATTGAATTTACAGATTTCCATATTCTTCATTTTTTTAGTTATTTATTGAATGATGCTTGCCGGAAGTTTCTTTTTCCTTTCCATTTCAGGGGTGATTTTATCAAAATGGAAGAGAATTATCCGTAAAGTGTGGAGGCTGTCTGAACCCTTATCTCCTTGTATATATGGAGTTAAGCTATAAAGGAGATTCAGTAGCTTTCCGTTCCTCTACTATAAAAGTTCAAAAGATGTGCCGCTCGTATTCGGGAAAAGCTTTATATTTGCACACCTTGTTTTTACCATTATCAGTTTAAACACTTATCCGAATAAGATATGAGTAAGATTCTAATCGTTGATGACGAGGTACAAATCCGTACCCTTTTAGCGCGTATGATGGAGTTAGAAGGATATGAAGTCTGTCAGGCTGGTGATTGCAGGGCCGCCCTACGACAACTGGAACTCCAAACCCCCGACGTAGCTTTGTGTGATGTGTTTCTGCCCGATGGAAATGGGGTGGACCTAGTGTTGTCCATCAAAAAGGCGGCTCCTAATGTGGAAGTCATTCTGCTGACGGCGCATGGCAATATCCCCGACGGGGTACAGGCCATCAAGAATGGAGCTTTCGACTATATCACAAAGGGAGATGACAATAATAAGATAATTCCCCTCATCAGTCGTGCCATGGAGAAAGCGCGGATAAATGTCCGTTTGGAAAAGCTTGAAAAGAAAGTGGGACAGACGTATTCGTTCGAGTCCATTCTGGGAGAATCCAAATCACTGAAAGAAGCGGTATTGCTTGCACGGAAGGTTGCGGTGACCGATGTTCCTGTGTTACTGACGGGAGAAACGGGAACGGGTAAGGAGGTATTTGCCCAAGCCATTCATTATAATAGTAAGCGGGCAAAGCAGAACTTTGTGGCTGTGAACTGTTCCTCGTTCAGTAAGGAGCTGCTGGAAAGTGAGATGTTCGGGCATAAGGCAGGTTCGTTTACGGGAGCGTTGAAAGATAAGAAGGGTTTGTTTGAGGAGGCGAACCATGGCACTATCTTTCTGGATGAGATCGGTGAGATGGCTTTTGAACTGCAAGCCAAGTTGTTGCGTATCCTCGAAACAGGAGAATATATCAAGATAGGCGATACGAAACCGACACGCGTCAATGTGCGTATTATTGCGGCAACCAACCGTAATCTGCCGGAAGAGATAGCCAAAGGGCGTTTCCGTGAAGACCTCTTCTATCGGCTTGGCGTATTTCAAGTACACCTGCCGCCGCTGCGCGAGCGTACGGGAGATATCCGCCTGCTGGCAAAGGCGTTTATACGGAACTTCTCAGCACAACTGTCGCGTGCCATTAATGAGATTACTCCCGAATTTCTCAGTACACTGGAACAACAACCCTGGAAAGGGAATATCCGCGAGTTGCGTAATGTGATAGAGCGCAGCCTCATCGTTTGCGAAGGTGATCGTCTGGATATTGCAGATTTACCGTTGGAGATTCAGAATGCCCATTACGAGCAATCGGACGACGGCATGCCCGGCTGCTTCGAGCTTTCGGCTATGGAACGCCGTCACATTGCCCGTGTACTAGAATATACGAAAGGGAATAAGACAGAAGCGGCACGACTGTTGAAAATCGGCTTGACAACGCTGTACAGGAAGATAGAGGAATATAAGATTTAGGCTTGCATTTCGGGGCATGCCGAGACGGGCTTTTCGGAAAAACATTGCTATCTTTGTATTGTTTAACAAGAAAGAGATAAGATACTATATTATAAACGAATAGGAGGAAAAGCTATATATCACTCAATATGCCTTAATCTCAGTCTGATTTGGGTATCTATGAAGTATAGTTTATTATCTATTCCATAAAGAACATTATTAGGAACAGCATCAAAAACTTCATATTCTTCATTATGGTATTCATCTTCATAGTCCATCTCAAAGCCTAATGCTTCCATGTAATCTGCTATTTCTTCTTCCGTAGCTTCTCGCTTTGCCCTAACATAAGGCTGAACTAATACAGCACAAAACTCATGCATACTATTATAGGCAAAACCTACTAAAGTGTAAGCTACATTGTAGAAGAAATGGTTATGTGCTTCTATTCGGATGAAGAAGTTGGTAAGGTCATCACCTGCATATTCAAAGTTATTCAATTTGAATACAATATCTTCATTTCCGGTGAAAACTTCATTCTCCCCGCCTTTATTGAGGTAAGATAAAGAAAGAGTATTTGCCCTCTCTTATATCCCTCTGGCGGTTCAGCATTTCCTGTTGCTTCTTTTTCTCTTCTAACGAGATGGGCTGTTTCTGCCAAGAGGTTATCGACTTCAAGGTGCTTTCTATCCATTGCTTATGAAATTCATTAATATAGGTTTTTTCCATGCTTTAACACGTTTTATGTGGCTGATGCAAATGTGGTAAATCTATCGGAGAAACCATAGAAAAAGCATTGGCTAAAAATAAATACAGTTGATTTATCTGTCTCTGTAGACCTGTTATCCTTTATCAACTTAACCATTAAAATCCCCTTCCAGCAGCACTAATCTACTGTCCGAAAGGGATTTCTGTCTTCCTGCCTTTGTGCGTGCTGTCTATCCTAGCGGGTTCTCTTCTAAATTGCCATCGCTGTTCGGGTTGGTTTTTGGGGTTCTGCCGTTTTTTGTTTTGATAGGGCACCCTTTCATTTTGGAAGGGTGGGGCGGAGGCGGATTGGCTGTAATGGAATTGTCAGCTTATTGTAAATCAGATTGTTAAGGCTCTTCTCGCGCTTTTGGCACGTCTTTGGCATTGTTGTGGCAAACAAAGTAATAGTATTAATCTGATAAAAGGTAAAAGACATGGGAATAACGATTTCATTTATTTTCTGCCTCGCGAGCGGGTTGCTCGCTTTCGGGCTATTCTGGAAATGTGTGGATTGGTTTGAAAAGATTTAAGAAGGAGAGAGAATTATGTACATAGCATTATTGGTATTGGGTATTGCGGTTTTCGGGTATTTGATGTATGTGCTCGTAAAACCGGAGAAGTTTTAGGCAATTGACAATGGATAATTGACAGTTAAGGTATCATTCTATTAATGAATTAGAGAAATGAACACAGAAATTTTAGGTGTAGTCCTGCAAATAGTCCTGATGGTGGTACTGGCTTACCCGTTGGGAAAATATATTGCAAAGGTCTATAAAGGACAAAAGACATGGTCGGACTTCATGAAGCCGATTGAGAGACTTATTTTTAAAGTGTGTGGCATCAATCCCGCCGAGGAGATGAACTGGAAACAGTTCCTGAAAGCATTGCTGATACTGAATGCTTTCTGGTTTGTGTGGGGCATGGTGCTGCTGGTTACTCAACACTGGCTGCCTTTGAATCCCGACGGCAACGGGCCGCAGACACCGGATCAGGCATTCAACACCTGCATCAGTTTTATGGTGAACTGTAACTTGCAGCACTATTCCGGTGAAAGCGGGCTGACTTACTTTACGCAGTTGTTTGTCATCATGCTGTTCCAGTTTATTACGGCGGCAACGGGTATGGCGGCTATGGCGGGTATCATGAAGTCCATCTCCGTGAAAACGACTAAGACAATAGGTAACTTCTGGAATTTTCTTGTATTGAGTAGTACACGTATCCTGTTGCCGCTTTCGCTGATTGTGGGTTTCATCCTTATTATAGAAGGTACTCCGATGGGCTTTGACGGAAAGATGGAGGTGACCACGCTCGAAGGACAGGAACAACTGGTATCGCAGGGGCCTGCGGCTGCCATCGTGCCCATCAAGCAACTGGGTACCAATGGTGGCGGTTATTTTGGTGTAAACTCTTCGCATCCGTTGGAGAACCCGTCGTATCTGACGAATATGGTGGAATGTTGGTCTATCCTTATCATCCCGATGGCAATGGTTTTCGCACTCGGTTTCTATTCCAATCGTAAGAAACTGGCTTATAGTATATTCGGTGTAATGCTCTTTGCCTATCTGGCGGGTGTCGGCATCAATGTCTATCAGGAGATGAACGGTAACCCGCGTATTGACGAACTGGGTATTGCGCAGGATGGCGGAGCGATGGAGGGAAAAGAGGTACGACTTGGTTCTGCTGCAACAGCCTTATGGAGTATTACGACCACCGTCACTTCCAACGGTTCGGTGAATGGTATGCACGACTCTACGATGCCGCTCAGCGGACTGATGGAGATGCTGAATATGCAGATTAATACCTGGTTTGGTGGTGTCGGGGTAGGTTGGATGAACTACTATACGTTCATAATCATAGCCGTGTTTATCAGCGGACTGATGGTAGGGCGTACGCCGGAGTTCCTCGGTAAGAAGGTGGAAGCACGCGAAATGAAGATTGCGACCGTTGTGGCGTTGCTTCATCCGTTTGTGATTCTGGTAGGAACGGCTCTGTCCACGTATCTGTTTGCCCATCATCCCGATTTCGTGGCGAGCGAGGGCGGTTGGCTGAATAATCCGGGTTTCCATGGGCTGAGCGAGCAATTGTATGAGTTTACTTCGTGTGCAGCTAATAACGGGTCCGGTTTCGAGGGACTGGGAGATAATACTTATTTCTGGAACTACGCTTGCGGTTGGGTGCTTATCCTGAGTCGATTTATTCCGATTATCGGTCAGGTAGCCATTGCGGGACTGCTGGCGCAGAAGAAGTTCATCCCGGAAAGTGCCGGTACACTGAAGACGGATACGGTTACATTTGCTGTGATGACTTTCGCGGTTATCTTCATTGTAGCTGCCCTGTCATTCTTCCCGGTGCATGCGTTGAGTACGATTGCTGAACATTTTAGTTTGTAAGTAGTAGAAAAAGAAAGATATGAAAGATAAGAAATCAGCTTCTTTGTTTCAAAAGGAGCAAGTTATGGAAAGCTTGAAGCAATCATTCGTGAAGTTGGATCCACGGGTGATGATTAAGAATCCGATTATGTTTACGGTGGAGCTTGTGACGCTGGTGATGCTGGTGGTCTGCATCCTCTCGCTGGGAACTACGGAATATGGAACATTCGGATACAACTTCCTGGTGTTCGTCGTTCTCTTTGTTACTCTGCTGTTCGCCAACTTCGCTGAGGCTATTGCCGAGGCTCGTGGTAAGGCCCAGGCCGACAGTTTGCGCAAGACGCGTGAGGAGACTCCCGCTAAAATCCTGATTGATGGCAAAGTCTGCAATATCAGTAGTGCACGCCTGAAGAAAGGTGATTACTTTATTTGCGAAGCCGGTGATACGATTCCGGCTGACGGTGAGATCGTAGAAGGACTGGCTTCCATTGATGAAAGTGCCATCACAGGCGAATCTGCCCCGGTAATCCGTGAGGCGGGTGGAGATAAGAGTTCTGTAACCGGTGGTACGAAGGTGCTTTCTGATAAGATAAAGGTATTGGTAACCCAACAACAGGGTGAGAGCTTCCTCGACAAGATGATTGCCTTGGTGGAAGGCGCTACCCGGAGGAAAACACCGAATGAAATAGCGTTGACTATCCTGCTGGCAGGTTTCACACTGGTATTCGTGATTGTTTGCGTCACGCTGATTCCGATGGCGGACTATACGAATATAGATCATCCGGGAACGTACATCTCGATTGCAGCTATTCTCTCCCTGTTTGTCTGCCTGATACCGACGACAATCGGTGGTCTGCTTTCCGCTATCGGCATTGCAGGTATGGACCGTGCGCTTCGTGCCAATGTGATAACGAAATCGGGTAAGGCGGTGGAAACGGCCGGTGATATTGATACGTTGCTGCTGGATAAGACGGGAACTATTACAATCGGTAACCGTAAAGCTACGAAGTTCTATGCAGCTCCCGGTGTGGACGAACGTGATTTTATTGAGGCTTGCCTGCTGTCCTCCATCTCCGATGAAACACCGGAAGGTAAATCAATTATAGAACTGGGACGGGAAACAGGTCGCCGCATGCGTGACCTGAATACTACGGGTGCCCGGATGATTAAGTTCACTGCCGAAACAAAGTGTTCAGGCGTGGATTTGCAAAATGGTACTCAGATACGTAAAGGTGCTTTCGATGCTATCCGTCGGATTACGGAGAGTGCCGGAAACAGTTTCCCGAAAGAGGTGGAAGATGTGATTGCTGCAATTTCAAGTAACGGCGGTACACCGTTGGTAGTGTGTGTCAACCGGCAGGTGGCTGGCGTTATTGAGTTGCAGGATATCATCAAACCGGGTATTCAGGAACGTTTCGAACGCCTTCGCAAGATGGGAGTGAAGACGGTAATGGTGACCGGAGATAACCCGCTGACGGCAAAGTACATCGCGGAAAAGGCCGGTGTGGATGATTTTATTGCCGAGGCTAAGCCGGAAGACAAGATGGAGTACATCAAGAAAGAGCAACAATCCGGTAAGCTGGTGGCAATGATGGGAGACGGTACAAATGATGCTCCGGCATTGGCACAGGCAAATGTGGGCGTTGCTATGAATAGCGGTACGCAGGCTGCAAAGGAAGCCGGTAATATGGTGGACTTGGACAATGATCCTACGAAGCTGATTGAAATTGTGGAAATCGGCAAACAGTTGTTGATGACGCGCGGTACATTGACCACGTTCTCTATAGCAAATGACGTGGCTAAATACTTTGCGATTATTCCCGCTTTGTTTATGGTAGCCATCCCTCAGTTAGCACCGCTGAACGTCATGGGGCTGCATAGTCCTGAGTCAGCCATCCTTTCAGCTATAATCTTTAACGCTGTCATTATTCCTATATTGATTCCGTTGGCACTGAAAGGAGTACAGTATAAACCGATTGGTGCCAGTGCATTGCTTCGCCGCAACTTGCTGATTTATGGCTTAGGCGGTGTCATTGCACCCTTTATCGGAATTAAATTAATAGATATGGTGGTCAGTTTATTCTTTTAGGGGCGAGGCGCCCCGGCCGGGTTTCCTTTCGGAAGAAGGCCTGATAATAACAAACTAATAAATAACAAGATAATGAAAACTTTATTGAAATCCCTCAAAATAACACTTGCTTTTTGCGTGTTCTTCTCTGTATTCTATATCCTTATCCTGTGGATATTTGCTCAGGTGGTAGGTCCAAATAAGGGTAATGCGGAAGTAGCGACTCTGGATGGTAAGGTGGTCGGTGCCGCTAATGTAGGGCAGATGTTCACAAAAGACATCTACTTCTGGGGACGTCCTTCCCATGCCGGTGACGGTTACGATGCTGCCAGTTCTTCCGGTAGCAACAAAGGTCCTACCAACGAAGAATATCTTTCGGAAGTAGAAGCCCGTATTGATACTTTCCTGGTGCACCATCCCTATCTGCAACGCAAGGACGTTCCGGCTGAAATGGTGACAGCCAGTGCTTCGGGGCTTGATCCGGATATCACTCCCGCCAGTGCTTATGTACAGGTGAAACGCGTAGCCCAGGCACGTGGCATGGATGAGGCACAAGTAAAGACTCTCGTAGACAATGCAGTACAGAAACCGCTTCTCGGCCTTTTCGGGACGGAAAAGGTGAATGTGTTGAAACTGAACATTGCACTCGAAGAGGCAAATAAGTAGTTAAGCTACAGGTTACAAGTTGCTGCGCTATACTTGTGGGCGAATAATTATTCGCCCGGCTATCATGCCGAAAGGTACTCGTCACTCGTAGCTTGTAGCTCGTATCTTGTATCTCACAGAGAGGCGGACAGGCTCCGTTCATATTTTGCCATGGTGATGTCTAAAAACAGGGTGAACGGAGACACGCCTCTCTCTTTTTAAGAGATTGTATTTTAAAGATTGAATGAATTATGAAACAAGTAAAAAGAACGTTTTTTGTAATAGCAGCCATTGTTGCTGCATGTTTTTTCGGGACAAACGATGTGAAGGCACAGGAATTTACCGTGCAGGGTGATTTAGTAAGCTCTTACGTCTGGCGCGGCGTATATCAGACGGGAGCCAGCTTCCAACCTACACTGGGTTTCGGCATCGGCGGCTTCTCTCTGACTGCGTGGGGTTCCACGGACTTCGACGGTTATAAATCTACCGAAGGCCAGGCAAACAAGGAGATAGACCTGACGGCAGCTTACGCATTCGGCGAGTCCGGTCTGTCACTGTCTGTGGCAAGCCTTTGGTGGGCGGGACAGGGTGCCCGGCAGTATTTCAACTTCAAAAGTCATGAGACGGCACATTTCTTTGAAGCTGGTCTGGCCTATACGTTGCCTTGCGAGAAGTTTCCCCTGTCCATAGCTTGGTACACTATGTTTGCGGGAGCCGATAAAAATGAGGAAGGCGCGCAAAACTATTCTTCCTATTGTGAACTGAACTATCCGTTCAGCGTGAAGTCGGTAGGTTTGAATGCAACCGTAGGATTCGTTCCTTATGAAACTTATACGGTAGGATATGGAAACTCCGGTTTTGCCTTTACCAATGTAGCATTGAAAGCTACTACGGCTATCAGGATAACAGACTCATTTTCATTGCCTATATTTGCACAGGCTATCTGGAATCCTTGTTTGGAAGATACCCACTTAGTCTTTGGCATAACCTTAAAGCCTTAATGTAAGTGACAGAGGTATCTTGTCTCTATGACTTAGCATAGAATCATTGGCATTGATTGTGGGAATCATTGGCATTGATTGTAGGAATCATTGGCATTGATTCTATCCATCATCCGTATTGATGATATACCAACTCACTTACTAATCCCGGCTAACCCATAATAATAACTACTTAAAGGTATGGACAGAGAACAAAACGTGCAACACTTCCTCGACCTGATAAAGAAATCCCGTCGTGGCAAGTTCAAGATTTACATCGGCATGATAGCCGGTGTGGGCAAGTCTTACCGGATGCTCCAGGAAGCCCACGACCTGCTGGACAACGGCGTAGACGTGCAAATCGGCTACATCGAAACCCACGGACGTGCCGGGACGGAAGCTCTCCTTGCAGGCCTGCCCGTCATCCCCCGCCGCCGGATATTCTACAAAGGCAAGGAACTGGAAGAGATGGATTTGGAGGGTATCATTCGCATCCATCCCGAAATAGTCATCGTGGACGAACTGGCGCATACCAACGTAGAAGGCAGTCGTAACGAAAAGCGTTGGCAGGACGTGATGGACCTTTTGGACGAAGGCATCAACGTGATTTCCGCCGTCAACATCCAGCACATCGAGAGCGTGAACGAAGAAGTGCAAGGCATCTCCGGCATCGAAGTCAAAGAGCGCATCCCCGACAGTGTCCTTCAGGAAGCGGACGAGGTGGTGAACATCGACCTGACTGCCGAAGAACTGATAACCCGTCTGAAAGCCGGCAAGATTTATCGCCCGGAGAAGGTGCAGACGGCACTGACCAACTTCTTCCGGACCGAGAACATCCTCCAACTTCGTGAACTGGCCTTGAAGGAAGTAGCCCTGCGAGTGGAGAAGAAGGTGGAGAACGAAGTCGTCATTTCGAGCGTAGGCGTCCGGCACGAGAAGTTTCTGGCATGCATCAGCAGTCATGAGAAGACGCCACGGCGCATCATCCGTAAGGCGGCACGGCTGGCTACCCGCTACAATACTTCTTTCATTGCCCTGTATGTGCAGACGCCCCGCGAGAGTGCCGACCGCATCGACCTGGCAAGCCAGCGCTATCTGCTGAATCACTTTAAGCTGGTCACTGAGTTGGATGGTGAAGTGGTTCAGGTACAATCGAAAGATGTGTTGGACGCCATCATCCGTACTTGTAAAGAGAGACAGATTACTTCTGTTTGCATGGGCAGTCCTGCTTTCCGTTTTCCGCAATCCTTGTTCATGGTGTTGAAATACAGAAAATTTGTGAGCGAATTGGCGCAAGCAAACATAGATTTGATTATACTTGCATAAAATTTAATTCATCAGTGCATTATGAATATTCGTACTAAATTGATACTCAGTGTAGGCATTCTGACCGGTATGATCATTCTGCTGGTTGCTCTTTCAGTCGTCAACCTCCAGATTCTGACGGCCACCGAACCGGACAGTCCTGCCGCCATGCCGGGTTTGCAGCGTGCTCTGCTGTGGATTTCCGTTACCGGAGGTGTCTGCATTCTTGCCAGTATCGTGTTGTTGGTCTGGTTGCCCCGTTCCATCAGTAAGCCTATTCAGGAACTGACGCACGGCATCTTCGAAATAGCCAATCACAATTATGAAAAACGCCTCGACATGAGCGGGCACGAAGAGTTCAGCGCAGTGGCCGACAGCTTCAACCGCATGGCGGAACGGCTGACGGAATACCGTGCCAGCACTCTGAATGATATTCTCGCTGCCAAGAAGTTTCTGGAAGCCATTGTGAACAGTATTCACGATCCTATCATCGGCCTGAACCGGGAGCATGAAATACTTTTCATCAACAAAGAGGCGCTCACCGTGCTGAATTTGAAGCGGGAAGAGGTTATCCGCCATTCCGCCGAAGAACTCTCGCTGAAGAACGACCTGCTCCGCCGTCTGGTTCGGGAACTCATCACTCCCAGTGAAAAGAAGGAACCGCTGAAAATCTATGCGGACAACAAGGAGAGTTATTTCCAGGCGTCCTATATCACGATTATGAACACGGAAACCGATACGGACGAACCGCAAAACCTGGGTGACGTCATCCTGTTGAAGAATATCACCGAGTTTAAGGAACTGGACTCTGCCAAGACCACCTTCATCTCCACCATCTCCCATGAACTGAAAACGCCTATTTCTGCCATTCTTATGAGTCTGCAATTGCTGGAAGACAAACGGGTAGGAGCTTTGAACGACGAGCAGGAACAACTATCGAAAAGTATTAAAGAGAATGCTGACCGTCTGCTGGGTATCACCGGTGAACTCCTGAATATGACACAAGTGGAAGCCGGCAAGCTCCAGATGATGCCGAAGATAACGAAGCCTATCGAGCTTATAGAATACGCCATTAAGGCCAATCAGGTGCAGGCTGATAAATTCGGTATTCAGATAGAAGTGGAATATCCCGGCGAGAAGATGCCGAAACTGTTTGTGGATAGTGAAAAGATAGCTTGGGTACTGACGAATCTTCTGAGCAACGCCATCCGCTACTCCAAAGAAAACGGGCGTGTGGTGATTGGTGCCAAGCATGAAGACGGAATCATTGAGATGTACGTGCAGGACTTTGGCAAGGGTATCGACCCGCGTTATCATCAAAGTATTTTCGACCGTTATTTCCGTGTGCCGGGTACAAAGGTGCAAGGCAGTGGCCTGGGCTTGTCCATCTCAAAGGACTTTGTGGAGGCTCATGGCGGCACGTTGACGGTGGAAAGTGAATTGGGAAAGGGAAGCAGGTTCGTGATACGGTTGAAGGGGTAGGGGAGAGTGATAAAGTGATAAGGTGATAGAGTGCTTATCACTTTACCACCTTATCACTCTATCACTTCTTCACTTTGTCCCACTTTGGCGGGTTTCCCCCCATCAAATGACGTACAAAGAAATCATACCGTTTATGTTCCCCGAAGTCTTCGCCCATCGTATGGTGTGCGCCGGGGATGACTACCAGTTCAAAATCCTTGTTTGCCTTAATCAAAGCGTTTACTACTTGCATGGTTGAAGCGGGGTCTACATTGTCATCCAGTTCACCGACTACCAGCATTAGGGGGCGGCTCAACAAATGGGCATTCTCTACATTCGATCCTTCCTTATATTGATCTCCCACGGGATATCCCAGCCAGAGTTCGTTCCACCAGATTTTATCCATGCGGTTGTCGTGGCAGCCACAGGCGGAATAAGCGGCTTTGTAGAATTCGGGATGCAGCAGCACGGCAGTGGTGGACTCTTGACCTCCGGCGGAACAGCCGTAGATGCCTACGCGGTCCATATCCATATACGGATACTTCTCTCCGGCAGCTTTAATCCAAGCGATGTGATCGGGAAGTCCTGCATCTTTCAGATTCTTGTAGCATACGTTCTCAAATTCACGTGAACGGAAAGAAGTTCCCATTCCGTCTACCATGACGACGATAAAACCGAGTTCGGCAAGGGAAGTCATGTACCAGTTGTACGGGATGAAAGTCTTGGGTACATACTGGTCGCCGGGACCTTGGTAAATGTATTCGATAACCGGATACTTCCGGTTCGGGTCGAAGTTAGTGGGACGAACAATCAGTCCCCACATATCCGTTTTGCCGTCACGCCCCTTGGCGGTAAATACTTCCGGTGCTTTCCAGCCTTCTGCTTCCAGACGACTGATATCGGCTGTCTCCAGCGGCATCACCACCTTGCCATCTTCGGCACTGCGCAATACGGTAACAGGAGCTTTGTTTACCATAGAGTAAACGTCTACCAGATAATTCATATCTCCCGAGAACCAGGCACGGTGCATTCCTTCTTCCGGAGTAAGGCAAACCAAGTCTTTCCCGTCGAAACCAATGCGGTAATAGCGGATGAGATAAGGGTCCTCACCGGGTTGTACACCATTTGCGGAGAAATAAATCTGCCGGTTGTCCTCGTCTACGCGGAGCACTTCGCGCACATACCATTCGCCGCGGGTTATCTGATGGATGGGCTGTGCGGTAGTGCGGTCGTACATGTACAGGTGGTTCCAGTTATCCCGTTCGCTCATCCAGATGATGTGCTTGTTGTCCCTTAGGTCGTGACGGAAACGGCGGGTATAGTTCACGTATTTGTCAGAGGTTTCTTCTATCAGAGGATGCACGACGCCTGTCTCGGCAGAGAGTTCAAGTACACGATATACCTGATGTCCACGCTGATTGTATTCGAAGGTTACGGCACGACTGTCCGGGTTCCATTCGGGACCGTATATTTCATACTGCCGATCGAAGAGGTCGGTGCTGGGGATGATGCCTCGTCCTGTTTCAACTTCATAAATGCAAGGTATCTTGAAAGGAAGTTCGTCTCCCGGTTTGGCATATTCCTGCTTGTGCAGCTTCGGTTGGAGTTGATCTGCCGGAGAAGACTCTACATAGTACACATATCGTTTCTCTACCGGGCGGATTTTGCAGGATGCCACCTTCTTGCTGTCCGGAGACCAGCGGATATAAGCTGAGTAATAGTTGCTGAGTGTACCGTCAAGGCTTAACTGCTTTTCTTTTCCCGTGGCAAGTTCCTTCACATATACATTCTGATTTTTGATATAGGCGGTATACTTTCCATCGGGTGAAGTTACGGGAGCGGCTTTTTTTTCGTCATCCCGCTCCATCCAGTGCTTCTGTGGTGCATTACGGTCGGGCAAGCTGCCTTCATTTACCAACTGATTCTTGCGGGTGGTGTACATCCAGCATTGGTTGCCGAATACAAAACGAAGCGTATCTAAGCTCGGATTCACCCGTAACCGTTCCAACTGGATTGCTTCGGGGTTTACTTCTTTGCCGGACGCGTTGCTCAGTGCGCTTGCCAAACGCTTGTGGTCGAACAATTCCTTTCTGCTTTTCTTGTCTGCGTTCACCGATACGTAGATACGGCCTTCGGGCGTATTGCGTACATACCAGAACTGATGTGTGCCTTCTATCCATTGCGGCGTGACGTTGGAGTAGAATACTTTGTTGGCACTGAATTTCTCTCTCAATGCGTAGGCACGGTTATAATCGTCCACCGTGCCTTGTGCGAAAGCCATGCCCCCGCTAAGGAGCATGGCTATCGACAAACTTAATTTACAAACATTCATATCTAACTAACCTTTATTGTACTTCCCATTCATAAACACCTGCTGCATGTTTGTCTGGCAGGGTGATTTCCAGTTTTACTGATTTGGTTTTTATGGGATCAAAGTTTACGGTGTTTCCCGTACCTTTTACAACACCATATTTGTCGGCACCTGTGACGGGCTGCCACTGGCCTTGCGCATCTTTATAATATATCTTCCAGCTTTTCGGTACACGACAGCCGCCCCAAGGGGCATCATCAAACCAATATACGGTGGAACTTGATACGGCAGCTTCTGCCGGGAATTCATACGTGATCCATTCCGTAGTTCCCTGTTTGGGCCACCAATGGTAGTAGGGCAGGGAACGGTCATTTTCATCTTTCGGAATCAGGCGGTCATTGATGGCCGAGATGGATTTTGCGCGATGTGATGCGTCTATTTTACTTTCCGAAGCCAGTGTGGCAGGCATGGCGGGGCGGGATGCGCTCAGCTCTTGCGGCAACCATACTTCCATAGCTCCCGAACCACGGTGAGCCCATGCGTAGTAAGGTATCAGTGTCAGGCTCACATCGGTAGTGGTCAGGCGACCCTGATCGTCGTAGCCAAGTGTCTGTGCGCCGGTCTTCAATTGGTTGATGCCATACAGGAGATCGGGCTTTTCTACCACTTCAAACTTCGGGTTGCGGTTCATGAATACGCTGAAGATGTCGAAGTTATTATCCGGGAATTCTGCACAGTATACAATCGGTCCGCGTTCTACGGCAATGCGTCCGCGGTCGGCTTCCACTTTATTGTTGGCTTTCACGATACGCGGTTCCATGTCGAAGTGTACTTCCACCTTGTCACCCTTTTTCCAACGGCGGTCGATGCAGAAATAACCATCTTTCAGCTCATTCTGTACGGCTTCTCCGTTTACTTTCACTGTGTACTTCAGACGCTTGCCGTCACTATAGGTATACAGGTCACTGGGAACTACCTGACCCCGAACCCATCCGGGAATACGGACTTTCAGGTTGAACTGTCCGGCGCTGTTCTTGTTGATGCCGATGGTGATGTCGCCGTTCCACGGGTATTGGGTGGTTTGCTCGATAGAAACAGCTTTGCCACCCACTTTCAGGTCGGAAGTATTGGACATGAAGAGGTTAACGTAAACGTCCTTATCCTTCACTGCATAGATATACCCCGGCAGGGACGGGATGAAACGGCAGATGTTGGACGGGCAGCAGGCACAACCGAACCAGGGCTGGCGTTGATGCTGTCCCATACTTTCCAGCGGGTTGGGGTAGAAGAAGCCACCGCCGTCTAGGGATACACCTGAAATCAGACCATTGTATAAGGTGCGTTCCAGTACATCGTAATATTTGGATTCACCGTGCAGGAGGAAAAGACGGTAGTTGACGTACACGTTGCCGATGGCAGCACAAGTCTCGCAATAGGCTGACATGTTGGGCAATTCATAATTCTTGCCGAAAGCCTCTCCGGCTGCGGTAGCTCCGATACCGCCGGTGATGTAGTATTTCTTGCCGACGATATTATCCCAGATGCGGTCGATGGCATGGATATAGGCGGTGTCTCCCGTCAGGGCGGCTACGTCGGCCATACCTGCATACATATATGCGGCGCGAACAGCGTGCCCCACAGCCTCATCCTGCTGAACCACCGGTTTATGTGCTTGGCTGTATTCGTCCGTACGGCTGGTATATCCACGCTGGTCGAGGAAGAACTTGGCCTGGTCGAGGTATTTCTTGTCTCCGGTGACCAGATAAAGTTTGGCAAGTGCCATTTCTGCAATCTGATGTCCGGGAACGCGGATTTGCTGTCCCTCGCCTGTACCGATTTCACGGCATACGCAGTCGGCATATCGGATGGCGATATTGAGGAAGTTCTTCTTTCCGGTGGCCTGGTAGTGAGCGATGGCGCCTTCCACCATGTGTCCCAGGTTGTAGAACTCGTGGCTCAGGTCTTCTACCTTTTCCCAACGTTTGCTTCCCGCCCATTCGTGTGGATGCTTCGGGTTCATGGTGCGACTGGTGTAGAGGTATCCGTCCGGTTCTTGTGCTGCGGCTACAATTACCAGTACACTGTCAATGTATTTAGCCAGTTTCTTGTCCGGATAAGTCTGTAACAGGTAGCTGGCGCCCTCGATGGTTTTATAGACGTCCGTATCGTCAAAAGCCAGTCCGCCTACTTTAATCGTATCGCTGGGATGTGCTGCGTTGACAAAGTTCTGATATCTTCCGGTTTCCTCGCATTTGCTGAATGCCAGGGGGATGGTTACCTCTCGGCTCGCGTTGAGGCGTTGTCCCCAGAAGGAGTCGGTTACTTTCACCGAGGTGAAAGGTACGGGATCGATGGGATACCCGTGTGATTGGTTTTTCACTTGTGCCTGACCGCCTATGGTGGCGGCAACCAGCAGGGTGGTAACTAATACTTTTCTCATGGTTATTATTCGTTTAATGGTATTATTTCTTGATTGGAATATATTCGTCCCATAGTTTCAGTGAATGCAGGTAGCCCGTGAACGGCCAGTTGCGTTCTGCATTCCGCCCCAAAGTTACGTATTGTGATGGTTTTATTAGCAATTGAATGTCTTTTTCGCTAATTAATTTACCATTGATATATACTTGTTCCATGCGGCCGTCGAAACAAATATAGATATGCTGCCATTTGCCGGTCAGCTCTTTCATGTCCTTGTATCCGGCATCTTCGTACCAGCCGTAGTGGTTGATGACACCGCATCGGGGCTCCGTGCCACTGACGAGCATAATCTTTTCCAATTCGTCATGCGAAGTCGTGAAGTCGGCTACACATTCATTTTCGGCAATGGAATCATTCAGTATCCAGGCTTCCAATGTATAGGGGGTGTTGTCCAGCAAGGTTGCAGGCAGGGAGAAGTTGGACTGGAATACCTGATGACCATCAAAGCTGAAACTTTTCTTTCCTTCCACTTCCTTAATGATGGAGGGGGCTTTGTGGGCTTCGAAGTATCCTTCTATTCCATGATTGGAAAGATAATGTACGGTGTCTCCTGCGGCGAAGTCATCGGCGGTGATGCTTACTACCAAGCCACGCTTTTGCTGATCGGCAGCTGGTAAGCGGACGATATCCGTAGTGGTATCATATTCCTGTTCGGCAGGTGCCTGTTTCCAGTTATAGTAGCGCAGATTAGTGATGATTAAGGGTTCGGCTCCACTTTGAAGCGAAATCACGCCGGATGAAAGGGCGGACTCCGCTTCGTAGCTTTGCCATCTACCTAACCTATGAACTAACCCACTAATTGTATGCTCCTTGGAGGGAGAAAGTAACGGGTGACGGTATTCCAGTGTAGTACCCGGTTCGAGAACCAGTGCGTCGCGTCCGTCAATGCGCTTGGTGCGGGCTGATCCTGCTTTTAGGATAAAAGCACCTCCTAACATTCCTTCATTGTTCTGCCATTCGCGACCATTCCAGTCGGCGGCTGTCAGACCGATCCACTGTTGGGGAGCGGAGTCTTCGATACCGGAAAATACCTTGATGTTCCAGATAGCACCACCGAAGCCATTCTTCTGTCCGCCGGTATAAGTGAGGCGCACGAAGCGGGCTTTGGCTTTTCCGAAGTCCACCATCGGACTGCCTGCCAGACGATTGTTTCGCTTGTCGGCAAAGATATTCCAGTGTTTACCGTCTGTTGAAGTTTCAATCAGGTATTGATAGAACTGAGTGCCATATTCAAATTGGGTCCAGATCGTTTGTATCTGCTGGGTGCGTCCCAAGTCTATTTCAAGCCATTCCTGTCCCATGCCGCGCGGGTGCCATAAAGTTCCGTTGTTATCATCTACGGCATATTCGGGACGGAAGGTGTCATCATAAGAGGAAGAGGCACGCACGCTTTTACCAAAGGCAAGGTTGGCTGATTTAACAACGGAGGGGGCCAGTGCACCTACGCCGTCATGAGTAGGGATGATTTTCTGAATCGTCCCGTCTGCATTGAATGACATGCGGTCGATGCAAAGCTGGCGGTGGAAACCACGGTTGGAGTGTGGATTATCGTGGCGGTGATAAATGATATAGTAATCATTGCCTTCCTGGAGGATACTGTGATGTCCGGGACCGTGAATGGTGCCGTCAGCATTGGTTTCGAGGATGCAGCCGCCATAGGTGTAAGGCCCCAGAGGCTTGTCTGAGGTGGCGTATTGCACACGGTATGTGTGGTCGTGGCAGGAACCGGAGGAATACATAAAGTAGTAGGTTCCATTGCGTTTGATTACAAAAGGTGCTTCAAAGAAATCGGTGGCTTCGGTATTGGGGATGAGGCGGGTTTCGATAAAACTCTTCAAATCGGGAGCTAATTTTCCGGCACCGCAACCGAAACCTTTGTAAATACCCCAGGTTCCCCAGTACATATAGACTGAACCGTCATCGTCCACAAATGTTTGTCCATCCAGAGTGATGGCATTTGTTACGAAACGGTCGGGGATGAGGACGGCTTCGCTATCGCCTAGGATATTTTTCCACGGGCCACGGGGCGTTTCACTGACTCCGCAATGAATGATACAGGGCTGGCAGTAGAAATAGTAGTACTTTCCATCAGGGTGCTGCATCACATCGGGTGCCCATATCCAGTGGCTGTCGGGCCAGTTCATGGGCATCAGGGTCCAGTTTACGAAGTCCTTGCTGGTCCATACTTGTGCAGGGCCGAAGCCTGCACCACTGCCATCGGTAGTGGCGTACATATAATAAGTATCACCAAACTTTTTGATGGTAGGGTCGGCGAAATATCCGGGAATCACGGGATTGCCGGCACCGGGAGTATTGAAAGCGGCCTGTGCAAAGGCGGAAATGGCTCCTATTAAAAAGAAAGTGATTAAAAGAATGGTTCTATTCATATTATTACTTTATTGTTAGAAAAATTACTTGCACCGCGCAGCAAACCTTGTTCCAGCGCTACGCTGGTCATTTATGTATTTCATTATTAATCGGTATCTCTATCTCATAAAAATATTCTTTCAACAACTTGTACATTTCCGGATCGTAGGCTTTCAGCTTTACGCGACGATTCATAGAATTGTGTACACCATTGGCTGGATCAGCGTAACGGTTACAGTTAAAGAAAGACTGTACACATTCCGCAAAATACTCTTCCTTGTTGCTTAATGCATAAGTACCGGCCCATAGTCCTTTTTCTCCAGCACTTTTCCACAATGCTTCCAGTCGGTCATTGAAATCCGGTTCCACACCTGCAATTCCTACCATATGTATCAGATGAGCAAATTCATGAATCAGAATATTCTCACCCATATATTTATCTTGTGGCGAGGCCAACAGATTCTCTTCCCCGCAACTGGCGGAGAACTCTTCTTCCGGTGCTCCACCGAAACCACGGGCACGCCAGTTCCAGTATGCAATGCTGTCCGGTGAATTGCAGATATGGGCAAACTCCGGCAAATCACAAGTTTCTTCGTCTTTACCGATAACCATCACATGGCAGCCTTTTTTCACCATATGCGCTTTTACATCCGGACGTTTTGATAGCATCAGACTGATGATATCGCAGGCTTTCAGCAACGCTTCATCACTTACCCTTTCGGAAGAAGTGACATATAATCCCTCAGTTTCAATGTATTTCTTATAAAAAGAAGGAATATTCTTTCCCTCGGGTATGGACGTTACTTCACCTCGCACCGGATATAACTCAAGTTTCATCGCGAATCCTCCGCCCGAAGCTAAATGTAGCTTTATCCGGCTGTTTTTATCTATAATCAGTTTCTCTGTACGATAATCTTCCGCTTGTTTGTTCGCATTAATACCATCAGCAAAAAGCGTGGCTGTATAGCGAACATTGGAAGGCAGGAACGAAAAGTCAAGTTCTACATCACGTTCATCCCAGTTTGTCATCCCGCCAATGTACCAGTTGATATCTTTCTTTCGTACACTAACGATATATTCTCCCATTTTACCTGCGGCGATAAAGGTAGAATCCGTCTCCACAGGAATTGAAGTGATGAAGTCCACACATTCCTGTTCATTCAGATAATTCGTCGGAGCATCGCACAGCATGGTGAGCGGAGAATCGTGTACAATATAGGCGGCCAACTGATGACAACGGGTTCCCATACTCATCGGTGAGTAATAGACGGCACGCCAGTCGGCTTTCGTTGCATTGCGCATGGCACCCGGAGTATAATCTACCGGCCCTGCCATCATACGGATATAAGGGAAGGTCACATCGTAGAGAGGCATGTTATTCTTGATATCCGTCCACTTCACCTCTTCCATACCGAACAGGCTCTCAAAGTTGATGATATTCGGATAAGTGCGATTGATACCTGTAGGTTTGTAAATGCCATGGAGGTCGAGTGTCAACTTATGTTTTGCCGTAGCATCAGCGATACGATATACCATTTCAACAGCAGTCTGATCGTCACGATCTAGAAAGTCTACTTTGAAGCCTTTGATACCCATTTCGGAGTACTTCTTGCATGCGGCTTCCAGTTGTTTGTCGAGTACATTGAATACTGTCCAAAGAATGATATCAACTCCTTTCTGTTTTCCGTAGGCAATCAGTTCCGGAAGATTCAGTTCCGGAATAACAGTCAGCATATCACCGCTTTTCGGGTTATACCAACCCTCGTCGAGCACTATAAACTCTATATCATTCCTGCTGGCGAAGTCTATGTAATATTTATAGGTATCCATATTGATACCTGCCTTAAAGGGGACACCTTTCAGATTCCAGTCATTCCACCAATCCCAGGCCACTTTTCCGGTCTTTATCCATGATGTGTCACCTATGCGATTGGGAGATGCCAGTGCATACACCAGATTATTAACAGGCATATCCGTATCCTTTTCTGTAACAGCCAGTACGCGCCAAGGATAAGTACGTGCCTCACTACTGCGTGCTATGAAATCACTGGTTTCTGTTACATACTCCTGCATACGCCAAGGATAGAAATCTGTTTGGGTAGGGTAGGAGGCAAAAACACCTTTTAGCCCATATCCATCTTTCTGAGATTCTACAAACATTCCCGGATATGCTTCAAGATCAGATTCCAGTAGAGTTAATTTGGTTTTACCGCAGTCCACTGTAACGGGTAGGAAAGCTACTTTCGGCTGTGCCTTTGATAGTGGGGTAACATCGTATATATTTTGAAAAGCCATTGCCATCGGCTTTTTGTCATTCGTCGTATAAGGAAGATAAGCTGTATAATCTTGATTAAAGTTGAATTCAGCTATTTCATCTTTGACTGTAATACCTGCTGTACGTGTGGTATAGAAACGGTAAGCTACTCCATCATTATAAGCGCGGAAAGTAACTCCAAAACCACCTTTCAACTTCAAGTCGAGTTCATTGCATGCAACAACGAACTCCTTGAAGCGGTAGAAAGGGGATTCTACATTATCCCTGATCTTTTTCCTTTTTATACCTGTTGCCTGAGAATAGTTTCCTATTTCGGTTCCGTCAGCCAGAACCAAGCCTATGTTAGAAAGAGAGAGAATTGTATCCTTTTCGTGCATTACCTGATAAGATAATTTGTCTCCGGTACTGATTTCTACTTTCAGTTTTCCGTCGGGAGATGCCAGTGCGTATTTCTTTCCTGATGCTGCCTCGAGTGAATTATTTCCGCAATACAGAAATAAGGAAATAACGACTAATTTGAAAGAGAGGTTGTTTTTCATGATTCGGTTAATTCTTATTTGTCTGTCTGCAAAGTAAAAGAAAAAAGAGCGAACGGAAGGACTGAATAATATAATGTAATAAAAGAATAGTCCAAAAGATGCCTTTCTATGGTCCTCTCAATGGCTGTTTGTAGTATTCTTGTATTCGATTGGATTATTTTTTCGTCCATTTGCGTGTGCTTATCTGGTCCATGTTTATCTCGTATTTAGGGCGTAGGTGTATTCCGAATATCTGTCTGGTTGGGTGCAGTTTTTGAATGATCAGGATTTATCTGATGCAATAATGCGGAGATTAGGATTTGTAATCTCCGCATTATATGCGATGAATATAAGAAGTGCTTCCTATGAAATATTACAGATTTAATTCGTAATTGGTGCTACGTCCTCCTTCGTTTGTTTTCCGCAGTACATTTTTGCTATCAAATCTTGTATATCACGTAAGGCTGTATCCGCAGAACATTTTGTAATCTTTCCCCACTTTGAGGAGGTTACTTTCCCATTAAAGCCATCCCATAGTAAATTCACCATTTTTATCTGTCGCTCATTCATCAAGACCAACCGGTGCTTGTCCCAGAAAGCAGCTTTCTGCAAAACAGTACTGACCATTTTTTCTGTATGAATCAATGCGGCTTTTAAACAGTCCAAAAACCATTCAAGCCAATCCGTGATATCCAGACCACTCTTTTGGCTCTTCTCTAATATATCATAGTAACTTTTCCGCTGTTTACGTATTTCAGCAGACATGCTATAAAAGCGATACGGCATCTCATCCGCACGAGCTAAGAATAGATCTGTTATTGTTCGGGAAATACGCCCATTACCATCGTCAAACGGATGAATAGTTACAAACCAGAAGTGAGCTATGGCGGCTTTTAGCACCGGATCTATCTCCTGATTATCATTTACCCAATCCAAAAATAGCCCCATTTGATAGGGGATTTCACTTGAATCAGGTGCTTGATAATGAATTTTTTCTTTTTCCATAGCACCCGATATGACCTGCATAGGTTCTGATCCTTGCCGCCAATTGGCAACCGTTATTTTATATGCACCACTTCGCCCTGTAGGAAATAAAGCTGCATGCCAGTTGAAGAGACGCTCGTCTGTTAAGGGTTGCATATAATTTTGAGTAGCATCTATCATCACTTGCACCACTCCATCTATATAACGATCCGCTTCGGGTATTCCTTCTATTTCTATTCCTAAATGGCGGGCCACGGAAGAGCGTACTTGATCTATATTTAATATCTCACCTTCTATTCCAGATGATTTTGTAATGTCTGCCGTTAGTGCATCGAGTATAGCACTATTCTTCAGATCAAGACCGAGCACACTCATTTTTCCTACAAGTTTACCTTGTAAGCTTCGGACTCTACCTAATTTATAGGATAATTTAGAGTCATTCCAGGTGAAGTCAGGCCACTTGTTTTGTTGCCAGATATAAGTTGCTCTCATAATCTCAGTATGTTTTGCGGTAAAAGTACAAATAATTCTTCATATCCTTTGTTTTGCCATGCAACTTTATATGAATTGGGAGTATGTCTTTGCTTGCTGTTTATGAGCTTACTGGGTATAATATCTACAGGCATGAAAAAATAGTCCAATCTATGAAATGATTGTCTAAATCCCTTTTTGGAGCCTCGTGCTTCGACTATTCTTTTATCCTTATAGATTATTTTTTCATCCTGTTAGCAGGAAATCCCTTTCCTTTGCCGTACACTAATGCTAATGATTTAAAAGCACATATATAGTATGATGAAGAAACGAATTCAATTTTTTTTCGGTAGCATTGCCCTTCTGGGCATGAGTGCTTGTAGCAATTCCTACGTTAAGCCTGATGCACCGATCAAAGAAGTTCCTTTTACGCAAGTTCACCTGAATGATAACTTCTGGACTCCACGCATTGAAACGAACCGTACTGTTTCTATTCCTTCCGCATTTAAAGAATGTGAGAAGAACGGACGCTTCGATAACTTTGCCATAGCCGGTGGTCTGATGAAGGGAGAACATCGCGGTGACTTTTCTTTTGATGATACCGATCCTTATAAGATTATAGAAGGAGCCTCTTATTCGCTGGCTGTGAAGTATGATAAAGCGCTGGATGCTTATCTGGATAGCGTTATTACTTTGATTGCTGCTGCTCAGGAACCGGATGGTTATCTTACCACTTGCGTTACTAATAAATGCTATCGCCTTTCCGGTTGGTGGGGAAAGAGCCGTTGGGAAAAGATTAATAGTCATGAACTTTATAATAGCGGTCATTTGTATGAAGCTGCCGTTGCTCACTATCGCGCAACAGGTAAACGCTCCTTGCTTGATGTAGCTATCAAAAATGCCGACCTTGTTTGTCAGGTATTTGGTCCGGGTGAAGGACAAAAGCATGTTCCTTCGGGGCACCCCATCGCTGAAATGGCGCTTGCTAAATTATATAAAGTGACAGGTGATGAAAAATATCTGAAAATGGCCAAATACTTCGTGGAGGAAACCGGTCGCGGAACAGACGGACATCGTCTCAGCGAATACAGTCAAGATCATAAACCCATTTTGCAGCAAGACGAAATTGTAGGGCATGCCGTGCGTGCCGGATACCTTTATTCGGGTGTTGCCGATGTGGCTGCCCTGACCCAGGATACGGCTTATTTCAATGCTCTGAGTCGCATTTGGGAGAATATGGCAAGTAAGAAGCTCTTTATTACCGGTGGAATCGGCTCTCGTCCGCAAGGCGAAGGCTTCGGTCCCAATTATGAATTGAACAATCATACCGCTTATTGTGAAACTTGCGCAGCCATTGCCAATGTTTATTGGAATCACCGCATGTTTTTGGCTACGGGAAATGCCAAATATGCCGATGTACTGGAGCGTGCTCTTTACAATGGAGTTATTTCGGGGGTTTCACTCAGTGGCGATAAGTTTTTCTATGATAATCCGCTCGAATCTATGGGGCAGCACGAACGTCAGCATTGGTTTGGTTGTGCTTGCTGTCCGGGTAATGTAACCCGCTTCATGGCTTCCGTACCTTATTATATGTATGCCACCCAGGGCAATGATATTTATGTCAATCTTTATATCCAGAGTAAAGCTGACCTTAATACAGACAGCAATAATATAGCTTTGGAGCAGACTACTGAATATCCTTGGGAAGGAAAGGTTTCCATCTTAGTTACTCCCGAGAAAGAGCAGAAATTTGCTTTGCGTTTCCGTATCCCGGGTTGGGCGCAAGATGCTCCTGTGCCGACGGATCTTTACTCATTTACTGATAAGGCAGGTGCTTACAGCATTTCTGTCAACGGTAAGAAAGTAAATGCTAAACAATATGATGGCTATGCTACTATTTCACGTACCTGGAAAGTGGGTGATGTGGTAGAAATCAACCTTCCGATAGATGTACGTCGTATCAAGGCTAATGACAATGTAGAAGATGACTGTGGCAAACTGGCTATCGAACGTGGCCCTATCATGTTCTGTCTAGAAGGCAAAGATCAGGCTGACAGCACTGTCTTCAATAAATTCATCCCTGATGGTACTCCAATGGCGTCTGCTTACGATGCTAACCTATTGAACGGAGTTGTAGTGCTGACCGGTAATGCGAAAGAAGTAGGTAAAGATGGTAGTGTGAAAGAGGTTCCTTTCAAAGCCATTCCTTATTCAACCTGGAATAATCGTGGTGCAGATCAAATGGCGGTTTGGATTCCTGAAGCTGCCGAATATGCCCGTCCTATTCCCGAACCGACAATTGCCAGCAAGGCACGGACGCTGATGATACAGGCTCCTATCCAGAAAGACGCTCCTGAATCTGCCTCCGTAGAAACTTGGGCATGGGGGGTGAATGACCAATGGGAACCGAAACGTTCATCGGATATTTCTAAACCTTACCACTATTGGTGGTTGAGAAATGGAACGCTGGAAACCTTGGCCTATCAATTTGATCAGCCTTATACCGTTTCAAACGTACAGGTTTATTGGCTGGACTTCGACCATTACGACGGCAATTTCCGCATACCGGAAAGCTGGAAACTCTACTATAAAGATGGAGCGAAATGGAAAGAAGTAGAAGCATTGAATGAATATACGGTAAAGAAAGACTGCTACAACAGCCTTGATTTCAAACCGGTAAAGACGACAGGATTGAAGATAGCCGCCCAGTTGCAGAAAGGTGCTTCAGGTGGGGTGATTGAGTGGAAAGTTAAATAATCCGTTTTATTAAAATTAAGAAATAGTAACTTGTAATTAAATATTAACCTTTTAATTAAAGATGTAATATGAAGACACATGAAAATCGAGCCTTGTTCAGCAAAGCTGTTCTAAAGGTTACAACCTGTCTTTTCCTTGCAGCAAGTGCCAGCGTTAGTCCGGCATTTGCGTTTCCGGAGATGACAGAAACTATGGGAACCGAGGTTGTACAGCAACAGACTGTTACAATCACAGGTGTGGTAAAAGATAAGGAAGGTGAACCGGTTATTGGTGCTAATGTTCTTGAAAAGGGGACATCTAACGGTGTAATTACCAATGTTGATGGAGAGTATGTTTTGAAAGTGAAAGATTCAAAGTCAGTATTGGTCATATCCTACATTGGTTATAAGACGCAGGAGGTTGTAGTAGGCACTCACCGTAAAATTAATATAACGCTCCAAGATGACACGGAACTGCTGGACGAGGTAGTAGTGATTGGTTATGGTACGCAGAAGAAAGGTGATGTTACCAGTGCCGTAGCATCAGTCAAGCCGGAGGATTTTTCTGTTGGTAACTTTAATAATGCAGGTGATTTGATTAAGGGCAAGGTTGCCGGTCTGACAATAACTCGCCCTTCTGGTGATCCGGGTGCAGGAACAGAAATAAGTCTCCGTGGCATTGTATCCGTATCAGGAAATACCACTCCACTTGTTCTTGTGGATGGTGTCCCCGGTAGTCTTAATTCTGTACCGCCTGAAAACATCGCGTCAATAGATGTTTTGAAAGATGCCTCAGCTGCTGCCATATATGGTACTCGTGGAGCAGCAGGTGTAATTCTCATTACTAGCAAGACCGGACTTCGTGAACAACCTGCTACTGCTACTTATGCAGGATATGTATCTTGGTCTAATTGGGCCAAACGTGCAGACTTCATGGATGCGCAAGATATTCGTGACGGAAAGACGAATTTTAATGATTTAGGCTATGATACAGATTGGTTGGATGCGGTTAGTCGTACAGCTATTACCCAAAACCATAGTTTTTCGTTGACCGGTGGTTCTTCTTCCACTTCCTATTATGGAAACGTTACATACCGTAAGGCTGAGGGCGTGATGAAAAAAACTGGTAATGAAGATTTGAGTATGTCGTTTGACATGAGCCATTGGATGCTCAATGACATGTTGAAGGTTAATTTGAATCTTGTGGCGGATTCATATAAATATGAAGTGAATGATGCTACCGCCATTTACCGTCAGGCTGTGATACGCAATCCGACTGCACCGATTTGGGATGAAGACGGCTCTTATAACGAGGGCAGCTTATTGCAATACTGGAATCCGGTATCTATGCAAAATGAACAGACGGGCGAGGCAAAGTCACAAGAGATCCGTATGACTGGTAATATTACTTTTGAACCGATTAAGGGATGGCAAACGAACTTGATGTTAGCTAGCCACCGTAGTCAGTCGAAAAATGGAAATTATTATACTGGCAAAGAGTCTGTGAATGGTATTAATGGAAAAGGATCTTTGTCCGGATCTGCCTCTTTAGGTGATGCATCCAATCGTTCTGATTACTTAGAGTTGACTTCTAAATATGCAAATACATTTAAAGGACTTCATCGCTTTGAAGGACTTGTGGGATATAGTTGGTCGAAAAATAGTTATGAAAGTGCCAGTATGTGGAACGGCAATTTTCCTACTGACTACTATGGTTATTACAATATCGGTTCAGGTACCAAGCTGACGGACGGAAATGCATCCATGTCTTCCTATAAGGAAGAAAGCAAACTAATTGGATGGTTTGGGCGTGTGAGTTATGGATATGGAAATCGGTATAACGTTCTTGCAAGTGTACGCTATGAAGGCTCATCGAAATTTGGCAATAATCATAAGTGGGGAGCATTCCCGTCTGTATCACTCGGATGGAATATTATGAATGAGAAATTTATGTCATCTGCTCACAAATGGTTAGATAACTTGAAACTGCGTGTCGGTTATGGTATTACAGGGGTAATTCCTGGTAATGCTTATCAGTCATTGCTTCGCTATACTTATTCAGGAGGAAACTATTATCGAAACGGAAAATGGCAGCAGGGATTGAAAGCTGTCTCTAATTCTAATCCTGATCTTAAATGGGAAAAGGCTAATGAACTTAATATTGGTTTGGATTGGGCTGTTCTTGGTGAACGTTTGAGTGGTAGCATTGATTATTACTATAAGAGAACGTCGGATATGCTTTTCGATTATGCAGTGCCGAGCCCGCCTAATTTATATACTTCTACCTATGCTAATGTGGGAAAGATGCGTAATTCAGGAATCGAGATTCTGATTAATGCCGTACCTGTAAGGACACGTGATTTTGAGTGGTCGACTTCACTTACTCTTCAACACAATAATAATAAGTTGGTAAGCCTCTCTAATGATCTTTATCAGACAGATAATATTTTGTGGATGCAGGGTGTCAGTGATCCTGTTACTCAAATAACTCATAAGGTGGAGGTCGGTCAATCGTTTGGTCGGATTTATGGTCTGAAAGCCGTAGGTGTATCAGAGTCCACGGGACTCTTTCTGATAGAGAATCCTCATACAGGGGAATGTGCGGAGTTTTATCAAGAAATGCGTGACGACCGTGACGAATGGTATCAATATCTCGGTAATGGCATACCTAAGGTGACTATTGGATGGAACAATACCTTTACCTACAAGAAGTTTGATCTTTCACTTCAGTGCAATGGACAGTTCGGTTTTAAAATTATCAATAATCAGCGTGTTTTCTATGAGAATAATGCCCACGCTTATAACAGATTAAAGTCTGCCGCTGAAGCAATCGGCAGGATTCGTCCTCTTTCTTCCCAACAGTCGCAGGTAGCGACAAGTTATCATATAGAGGATGGTGATTATTTTAAGTTGAGTAATCTTACATTGGGATATACGTTTGACTTTAGGGAGAGTAAATATGTGAAGAATATCCGTCTTTATGGAAGTGTTTATAATGTGTTTACCATTACCAAATACAAAGGTCTGGATCCAGAACTTGGCAGCGATAATTTTTGGACTGCTGGAGTTGACGATCGTGATAAATACCCCACAGTACGTTCGTTTACTGTAGGTTTGAATGTAACATTTTAAAAAAAATAGTATCATGAAATATAATATTTTAAAGAAAAGCTTTTATGCAGTCTTTGTAGGAAGTGCATTGGCATTTTCTGCTTGCACAGATTTGACAGAGACTGTGTTTAGCGAAATTCCGGGAGACGGAAGTTATGAAATGACCGCAGAAGATATTCAAGCACAGTATGGAACAATTTATGATCGTCTTCGTGACATGTATAATGGCTGGGAAGGATATCAAGATATCAGTGAAGAATGCGGAGACTTGATTATGACTCCTTTCCGTTATGAAACTTCCGGTTGGGGGGTGCAATATGTATCGCTTCACAAACATGAATATCATGCAAATATAGCACATCTTTATCGTCCTTGGTATTCATGTTATCAGGGAATAAATGCTTGTAATCAGCTCCTTGACGACGAGAGTATATCGTCGAACGAAGAGAGTAAGGCAGAGTTGCGCACTTATCGTGCATTGTTCTATTATGTTCTTTTCGACCTATGGCGTAATATTCCGCTTGAAACGACCTTAAAAGTCCCGGATGGTTATATGCCAACTCAGGAAAGTCCGGAGAATACCTATAATTTCATTGTCAATGAATTAATAGAGTCTAAGCCTTATCTGACGAAGGAAGTTGAATTTGGACAAATTAATTATTATGGTGCTTGTATGATTTTGGCTAAGATGTATCTGAATCGTAATGCTTGGTTTCCTGATACTACAGAAGATAAGTCATATTATGAGAAGGCTTGTGACGAAGTGAATGAAATCATCAATGACGGAAAATATACACTTGCAACTGATTACCTCAATCCGTTTAAAGCAGACACTTATGATCCAGAGGTGATTTTAGCGTTTGTTTATGACAAAACCTATGCGGGAATGGGGACTAATTATTATTGTAAGTGGTATTTGTCTGGTAGCCAAGATATCTTTGGTGTCACACTGGATGCTTGGAACGGAAGTGCATGTGTCCCGCAATTTCTTGCTACTTATGATGTCGATGATTCTCGTAAGACGGATTGTTGGAGATGGGGACCGCAGACTGATAGAAAAGGAAATCAAATTTATATTAATGGTGTGGCATTGAACTATACTGTTGATGTATATGCTATTGAAAAACCTGGAGCAGCTGGTATGCAAGGAGCGCGTCTTCAGAAATATGAAATAGTCGAGGGGGATATCAGTGTAAGCAATGATGACGTACCGTTTTTCCGCTTGACCGATGCATATTTTATCAAAGCAGAATGTCTTCTTCGTTTAGGTGGATATAATGGTGAAACAGAGCAGGATGCAGCGGACATAGTTACGATGGTTCGGCAACGTGCGTTCAAGAATAATCCATCCAAAGCTATTCGTACTGTAGCGCAATTGAAAGGTGGTAGCTGCTATGATTACGGATTGCGTGAGACGCAGGGGGATATCAATGAAGCCGGAGATCTGGTGAATGTTGTGAATACTGAAACTCATGAGGGTGGTAATGATATTATTTTGGGCGGTCTTTTGGATGATCTTGCTTGGGAGTTTGTTTATGAACATCACCGTCGACAGGATCTTATTCGATTTAAAATGACTAATGGATGCAATGTTTTCAATGGTAAGTCTTGGTTTGGTAAAAGTGCCAATACTAATGCTTCAGATCGCCATGTTGACATCTTTCCAATACAGCAAGGCTTCTTGGATGCCAATCCTAATTTGAAGCAGAATCCCGGTTTTTAATAGATAACCTTAATAAAAAGTATAACAATGAAAAAGATATTATTCAGCATCTTAGCTGTTTGCATGACTTTAGTTTGTGTGACGGCTTGTAGTGAAGATTATGTGGATGCTAGTAAGCCGCATTTCTACGGTGAAAACGAGAATCCACCGTTGAAAGGTACTGATGCAAATATGCCTTCTGCTTCCTTGACGATGGGACAAGCGAATGCAGGAATGGAGATAAAGGTTATAGACCTTGCATGTTATGAGAAAATTGTATCCGAACAGCTTGGAATGACGGTTGACGAAGCTGTCGCTGCCCTGAATGATGGTTCAGTCAGATTCTTGGTAGTTAATCCCACTCGTAGAGTCTGGGACAAGACTCCAGCTAATGCTGGAGAAAATAAGTGGGCACTCTCAGCCTCGGGTATTGTTATTGAGCCGGATGATGCTTCAATAGTAGTTGAGTTTGTTCCTACTGCCAAAGAGATTCGCTTTCAATTAACTTCTAAGGCAACCGCTGGAATTATTCCCGTAATAGTAGGTTTTGTGAAGACGGATGATTCCGCTTATTCTGTGAATTTCCGTTGTCAATCTCTGATTACTGTAACCGATGCGAGTGTAGTTGAAGCTGAAGTGACTGTACCAAAAGGCGATTATGCGGGTTGGCAGTTGCCGTTAGGTGATTTTATAAATAATATAGATTTTGCATTTGGAGTTACTCCTTATGATTTGGCTAAAGGACTTGATACGTCTGATGCGGCATATGATGTTTATCTGATGGATGCATCTGGAAATCTATATGGTGGACCGGATACGTATACGGCGAATGGAGCCGGATATTGGTTGACGGAAAATGTTGAGATTGTAAAATGGGGAGCTGACGGATTTGCTTTCTTTATAGAACCTGATATTTGGGATTATGATACAGAAGATTATTATAGTGATGGTGGATACCTTAATATAGGTCGTCTTTCGTCAACGACTCCTGCTTCCGGTGCAGTGATAAATGCTAATATCGTCATAAAGTCACGAGCTACTTCTGGCAAGACCTTGACGATTATGCTGACGTTAAATTTTGAATAATTAAATAATTACGAATAGTGCGCTTGTAGGACAAGCCATCCGAAAAAGCGCACTTTTATAATTGAACATTATGACTTTAAATAGAAATAAATATTTCCACATTGTGGCAATTGCCATAATATCTTGGGGGATGGCAATGGTTATGGGCGGATGTTCTGACGATGATATGTCGAAGACAGTGGCAGACTATGATCCCCGTTATAAAGGCTCTGTGGTGTTCGGTACAGCCGACTATAATGTTGAAGGTGATGCAACAGAGCAAGTAGTTACATTTTCAAGCGATATGGCATGGACGGCAGCCATGTATGCAGACGGTGAAATATGTGATTGGGCTACCGTGACTCCCTCTAGTGGAGAGGCTGGAGAAAGCCTGCAGGTTACAGTATCTATTCAAGCTAATGAGAGCCTTGAGAATACCCGTACTTGCACTCTGCAGATTGCTACAGAGAAAGGAGCAAATAAGTCGGTTAGCTTTGCCCAAAATTATAAGGTTCTGGTGCTTGACCCGACAGATATATTAGATTATGATAAATATATTTGTCCGGAGTCGTGGAATCCTCATTTTGAACATGGGGCCGATTATATGCTTCGGCACGATTCGTATTATTCATGGCATCGTATGAAGCAAAGTGAACACTTCTTTGTATTCTGGTCACCGGAGTTTGGAGAAGATCCAAATGCGGAAACCGTTGCGGCTGCCATGCGCGTAGATATTGATGACCTTCTTAAGAAAGCGGAATCATACTTCAATACCAATGTTAACATTCTTAAGATGGCGACTTTGGGTGAAGGTAAATCTATGCTTGACGATTATAAGATGCAGATTTATCTGATTTATCAGGATGAGTGGCTTGCCACTGGTTCTGGTTATGATGACAAAATAGGTGCCCTTTGGGTAAATCCATCTACTTGTCAGCCTGTAGGTTCTACCATAGCTCATGAAATCGGTCACTCATTCCAGTACCAAGTTTATGCTGATAAAGTGAACAAGCAGGGGGCTCCGGCTGATTTACATCATGGATTCCGTTATGGATTTGGCCTCGATGGTGCCGGAGGTTGTGCTTTCTGGGAACAGTGTGCACAATGGCAAGCTCAACTTGACTATCCGGAAGAAATGTTCGGCTATCATCTTGATGTTTGGAAAAAGAATTATCATCGACACTTCAACCATGAATGGATGCGTTACGCCAGTTACTGGTTGCAGCATACTTGGGTAGAGAAACATGGAATTGATGCATATGGACGTATTTGGAGTGATTCGGAATATCCTGAAGATCCATTGCAAACTTACCAGCGTATATATTGCGGTAATAGTCAGAATGTTCTTTATGCTGATCTTTATGACTATGCTTCACGTATGGTATACTATGACTTGAAGTTTGCCAATAATGACAATAGACCGGTAACTGTGCCTGATAATATAAAAGGTGATTACAGCACTGATCTGTACAAGGTGGGCGATCTCCAATATCAGGTGGGTTATGCGAGTTGTCCCGGAACTACCGGATTTAATGTTATTGAACTGAAAGTGCCTGCTGCTGGTACTACTGTTTCTACTACAGTCAGTGCTTTAGCTCCAGGAAGTGCTCTCGCCAAAGGTGATAAAGGCGAACAAGTGGACGGAGATGGAAAAGTGGTGGCTAAAACGACGATCTACAATGCTTCGGATAATACTTCATCTGACTACCGTTATGGCTATGTAGCTATTGTAAACGGCAAACCAACCTATTCGGAAATGAGCAAGGGTGTCGAAGGTACAGCTTCTTACACAGTACCTGTCGGTACCAATGAACTCTACTTCGTGATAATGGCTGCTCCCGATGAATACAATCGTCAGTATTGGAATGATAAGGAAGAAGATGATGAACAGTGGCCCTACACTATTACTTTGAGTGGCACCGACGTGGAAAGTTATAAGGATGTAGTTGAAGTGGTGCTTGATCCGAATGCTAAGCCTAAAAACGTTGAAATGATTATCAATGTGCGCGGTACGGCTGATGCATCTTATGAATTTGCTCATTATAACATCGCTTACTACGATAATGCAGCTATTTGCCATGCTTTCTGCCTGATGCCGGAAGATTTTGCAGCCATCCAGCAACATAGTTCTGAGGGATTGGCCGAAGGAAAAATCTGTATGCGTCTGAAATTGCCTGATGGTACTTATAGTTATGAAGATAATTGTGGTGGTGAGTTGGGAGGATTCTGGTGCAACGCTGTTGGCGAGCCGCAAGGATGGGGTGCAGATGCACGTACCTATACCAAACTTCACACTATCTACGATATGGAAGTAGGCTTTATGCCGGGTACTCTCACTGCTGGAGAAATTTATCCTCAAATCGTTGAACTTGTCTATACCAAAGATGGTAAGGAGTATATAGCAACGTTGACGTTTAATTTTATTGTTGAATAATTATTTGCTTGATTAAATTTTACAATTATGTTGAAAAGAACTTTTGTAGTAGTTTTATTGATGGGTATGCTGTCAATAATGAAAATATTTGCTCAGGCAAACCATGATTTGGTCTTTCAAGCTTATCAAACCGGAAATTTAAGCTTTACGACCAAGGTTATTCAACCTCGTCCAGCTTCTTTTGGAATAGATATCGGGTCTATGGATAATAGTGTTACGATGGATGCACTGTTTATAACAGATGACAATTGTGCAGTTATTAATGTGCAGGTTAGCTGTCCTAAAGTAACCTCAACTTCGAAACTTAAAATTACAGATGGATACACATGTGAATATCTTATCCCATTTTCAGGGACTAATGCTAACTATTATGGTAAGATACCTTTGAGTAGCGGTAGCTCAACAAGGATATTGGTGACTGTTACTCCTTAATTGGATGTCATTTAAATAGTTGCTATGGGCTTGTGTTTGTATCGGCAGACGCAAGCCTTTAACTGTAATATTGAGAATACTGAATTATGTGGGTGGGAATTACTACTTATTTTATCCATTTTCTAATTTTAGCTTCAAAATGAGTTCAATAATTAAAAATGTATTTTGGAGAAAACTGATGTGCTTATCCATACTTTTTGCAAGTTGTTCTGGTGAATCAGAACCTGCTTGTATTCATCCGATATTTCCAGAAGTACCTTCAACCTTCATCTATCAGGTTGCCCAACTGACCATCAACACCGAAAACGGTACTCCTATTGTCTCAAAGGACAAGAAGGACTATGTGAACTGTACCCTCACCATTGATTCGGAAAAAGAAGAATGGGATTATACCGGAACAGGACGCATTCGCGGACGTGGAAACTCCACCTGGTTATGGTATCCTAAGAAACCTTATCGCATTAAGTTGGATAAAAAGTCGGAAATACTTGGACTGGCTACTGAAAAGGACTGGGTACTTCTTGCGAATTACCGTGATCCGACCCAAATGATGAATACTTTCGCATTTATTGCAGGTGAGAAGTTAGGTTTGCCTTATACCAATCACTCTCGTTATGTAGAAGTTACACTGAACGGTGAGTACATCGGACTCTATCAATTGACCGAACAGGTGGAACAGGGGAGTAGCCGCGTAGCGGTGAATGATGAACAGGGAATGCTGATTTCATTAGATGCGGATGATGGTCCGGAACTGAATCCGAACGGGGAAGACAACTTCTGGTCGACAGTTTACCGAATGCCCATTTGTGTGAAACATCCGGAAGACGCTACTGCCGCACAACTGAAAGCTGTGCAAGATGACTTTGCCCGCTTGGAACAGAGCATACATGAAGGCAATTATGAAGCAACTGCTCAACTGATGAATATCGCTTCGTTTATAGATTATATGATGATACAGGAATTGGTGTACAATGTGGAAGTAGATGCTCCACGCAGCATCTATATGCATAAGGATAAAAACGGTCTTTGGACCATGGGACCACTTTGGGATTTCGATGCGGGGTTTGATTTCGACTGGGGAACCATGTATACCGGACATAACTATTTCAACAGTTACAAAGAACTTGTATTAGGCACTGATCCGGTCAACCATACCGGAGGCTATCGCGTTCCGTCTTTCTTTACGGATCTTTTCAAAAGTAAACGTTTTGTGAGTGAATATAAGGCGCGTTGGGCGGAAATAAAGGGCGAGATTATGTGGGAATTCTGGGGAGATACGGATAATTTTGTCGTGTGTTGTTCTGATGCCATGAAGCGCAATGCCGAACGCTGGCCTATCGATAAAAATTATCAGATGGAAATTGCCCGGATGAAGCAATGGCTTCAACAGCATACCGACTATTTAGATACTGTAATTAAAAACTATCCGTCAGGAACAAAATAAAGATTATGAAGAAACATATCCTTTTATTTGCTTTTACTTTGTTTATAAGCTTCGGTTTGAAAGCACAAGAGGTGACGCCTGTCCCTATGCCTTCCGGTAAATCAATCTATATTCCTCGGGACTTGCAAAGCATGGATTTGCAAGACCTTGAAAGCAAGTGGAGCTACCGCCGCATGGCCTGCACCGAAAACTTCGTCATCTTCTGGGAAAAAGGCTTTGGGAACGATTTGTCCAACCCTCCACAGCTGGAAGGACATGATATGAAAGTTGATTTACCGAATCTGATGGGTAAGTTGGAGAGTTTTTACCGTTTCTTCCGTGATACACTGGAGTTTTCGCGTCCCGGTTCCAAGTGCGACAAGTATCGCATGATGGTGATGCTGAACTATTCCCTGGAAGGCACGGCATACGGTGGAGATTATGACGGAGAAATCGGTGCTTTATGGATTGCCCCAAACCGTGTGCAAGATAAGAAATTGAACTGCATCGCCCATGAATTGGGACATAGTTTTCAGGCACAGATCAGTTGCGATGGGCAGGGCGAAGCCTGGGGAGGATGCGGTTTCTTTGAAATGACTTCGCAATGGATGCTGTGGCAGGTTAATCCCGAATGGATTACTGATGAAAAATATCATTGGGATGCTTTCATGAAACTGACTCACAAGGCTTATCTCCACATGGAGAATATTTATCATTCACCTTACGTTTTGGAATATTGGGGCATGAAACGGGGACTTCCCATTATAGCCGAACTTTACCGCCAGGGAAAGCGGGGAGAAGATCCGGTTATCACCTACAAACGTTTGGCTGCTTTGAATCAGAAACAATTCTGTGACGAGATGTTTGATATTTACCGCCACTTTATCAACTGGGATTTTCCGCGCGTCTGGAAAGAAACACGTCCGTATGCCAATAAATATACTTCTCAGCTAATAGCTCAGCCGGATGGATGGTATGGGATAGCACCGGAGAATTGTCCTGAAAATTATGGATTCAATGCTATTCCTTTGGCTGTTCCTCAGCCGGGAGAGAAAGTGAAAGTGGAATTCTGCGGAGAAGCAGGAAAGGAAGGATATACTGCAATCCATACAGATAAGGCAGGTTGGCGTTATGGTTTTGTTGCTGTAACGGCAGAAGGTAAATCTATTTATGGCGAAATGGGCGATAATAGCGGGAAAAGTATTATTTTTACAGCTCCAAAAAATCAAACTCTGACCCACTTGTGGTTGGTTGTGATGGGAGCGCCGACGGAGCATTGGATGAATCCCGCTCCGGGAGAGAAAGATGCTCAATGGCCATATCGCATCAGGGTTACGGGAAGCAATCCTTTATAAACATACAGATAAATACGATGTCTGCAAAAGAAACATATATGAACCGATGAAAAACAGTACAAGTGCCGTTGTTTATGCCTGCATTGCAGTGCTTAGTTGGTCTACTGTAGCCACTGCTTTTAAGATAGCATTAACGCATCTTACTCATTTTGAGATGCTGCTGATAGCTAGTTGTACTTCATTAGTCATATTTGCCCTTTTGCTGACTTTCCAGAAGAAGTGGAGACTGGTGTCGGAACTTTCCGGTCGCCAATGGGGATATTTTGCATTGTTGGGATTGCTGAACCCTGTCGCTTATTATCTGGTGTTGTTCAAGGCTTATGATCTGCTACCTGCACAAGTAGCGCAGCCCATCAACTATGCATGGCCTGTTGTGCTGCTTATTCTGTTGGCCTTGTTTGCCCATCAGCCCATACCCCCGAAGAAATATATTGGCATGTTCATTTCACTGGGTGGAGTGGTACTTATTTCTGTAGGAACCGGGCAGTCGGGAGGTATGGATATACCCGTGCATGGCTTATTGTTGGCGGCATTGAGTGCTTTGCTGTGGGCCATGTATTGGATGATAAACAATAAGTTCAAAGATAAAACAGATGGTAGTATCGCTCTGTTTATGAGTTTCCTGTTCGGCACGGTTTATTTGTTGATAGGAGCTGTGGGAGTGGGGGTGCACCTTAATACATTGCCCGGTATCTTGTCGGGTATGTATGTCGGCGGGTTTGAAATGGGTATTCCTTTCATCTTTTTCAGCCTTGCCATGCGGAAAACATCCAATCCGGCACTGGTCAACCAGCTTTGTTACTTATCTCCCTTCTTGTCTTTATTCTTCATTGCAATCATATTGGGTGAACAGATTGTGTTTACAACTTACATCGGTCTTGCATTGATTGTAATGGGAATTATGTTCAATCAATATCTGGTGGAGAAATGAAAAAGATTGTCCTTGCTATAATAGCCGGTATTATTCCGTTGGTGCTTTCGGTAGCTTCTACTGATTTTTGGTTCCGCCATTTTTCCGTGGAAGATGGATTATCCTCCAACTCTGTGCGTGCTATTATGCAGGATAAATATGGCTTTATGTGGCTCGGTACGGATGACGGCTTGAACCGTTACGACGGCACTACTATAAAGGTTTATAATCTGAATCCGCAAGGGTCTAATGATTATATTTCTTCTCTTTACGACACTACAGACAATATCTGGATAGGGACAGAAGACGGTGTTTATATTTTTGATTATGAAACGGAAAGCTTTGAACCGTTCAAAGTATTGACAGCCCAAGGTGACAGCATTAAGAGCAATGTGAATCATATTGCAGAAGACAGAGACGGCAACTTGTGGTTCTCGACAGTAGGGCAAGGGATTTTCAAGTATAATATATCCAAGCACTATCTGGAACATTATGAATTTAAAGATGCCAATGGATTAATGGCGAGTGTGCTGATTGATAGTGAAAATCAGATCTGGGCAGTCACTAATTGGGGAAGTCCCACTGTGTCCAAGCTGAATAAGGCGGAGAATAAATTCGAACCTTTCCCTATCACTTACGAAGCGGGGCAATATGACTCAAATTCTCTGGTCATGCTCGAAGACTCTGAACATGCACTGTGGCTGGGAACATGGGAATGCGGTTTGCAGAAGATAGACAGATATACGGGTAAGGCAATCACTTATTTGCATCCGTCGGAAGGTAAGGGGGCTACACATATCCACTCTTTGATGGAATATGCTCCCCACCAACTATTGATAGGTTCGGATGACGGACTTTTGTTGTTTAATACCCTTACGTGTGAACATCAACTGTTCACGGAAGATGAAACAAACCCTTATTCATTATCCAATCGTTTTGTCTATCCTATCGTAAAAGACCGTGAGGGTGGAATCTGGGTCGGGACTTATTACGGTGGGGTGAATTATCTTTCGCCTAATACCGGGCAGTTTGAATGCTTTGCCCATTCGCGCTTTTACAACTCGGTGAACGGAACTGTTATCGGACGTTTTTGTGAAGACTCTTCTGGATATATCTGGATAGCCTCTGACGATGGAGGTCTGAGCCGCTTTGCTCCCAAGGATAAGCAATTCACTCATTATATGCCCGATGAGCACAGAAACAGTCTTTCTTACCATAATGTGCATGCTCTTTGTATGGATGATGACGATTTATGGATTGGTACCTATACGGGAGGAGTCAATGTGCTGAATACGAAAACAGGCACGTTCAGGGTATATACCACCAAAGGGGGCGATTTGACCACCCTTGACGGCACCAGTTCTTACGCCATCTTCCGTGACCGGGAGAAACGGATCTGGGTGACTTCTATGGCAGGAATAAACTTGTATAACCGTGAAGAAGACAATTTTATCCGTGTCAAAGACTTGGAATCGCTGACCATTGATATAGATCAGGATGCCGATGGTAACATCTGGTTTTCTACGCAAGGGAAGGGTTTGTTTAAGTATAATCCGGATAAAAAGACCTGGAAGAATTACGTGTACAGTAATACTCCCGGTGCATTGGTTAACGATCAGGTGAATTGTGTGTTGATAGATGGTAACGGAAATATGTGGGTGGGGACGATGAACGGGCTTTGCAAGTATGACGCTGGGGAAGACCGGTTTGAAGCGATACCTCTGGATATTCCCAGCCGTAACATCTGCGGTATAGTTGAAGATCAGCATGTGCTGTGGCTGACCACGACGAAAGGGCTGGTTCGTTACGCTCCCGGCGAGAGTTGTCAGGTCTTCACGCGTAGCGATGGTTTGCAGAGCGAACAATTCCTGCCTAATGCTGCTTTGAAGGCTTCCGACGGGAAGATATATGTCGGCTCGGTCAATGGCTTCAATGCCTTTTATCCTTATCAGATAAAAATGAATAAGGTGCTTCCACCGGTTGTTATCACAGGATTGGAAATCTTCAACAAGGAAATCAGGATAGGAGATAAGAAGTTGCCGAAAGCCCTGAACTGGATGGCGGAACTGGATTTGTCTTATAAAGACCATGTATTCAGTCTGCTCTATGCTTCATTGAGCTATTGTACACCCGAAAAGAACCAGTACGCCTATAAACTGGAAGGTTTTGATAAAGACTGGAATTATGTAGGTTCGCAGAATAAAGCTACTTATACCAACTTGCCTGCCGGAACATACGTCTTCAAGGTAAAAGCCACGAATAATGACGGTATTTGGAGTAATCAGGAAGCGAGCTTGAAAATAACCATTCATCCTCCTTTTTATTGGAGCACGGCTTCCAAGATTCTTTATTTCATATGGGTGTGCATAGCGCTGACCTTCTTTATCCGTTTCTTGTTGAAGCGGACGGAGAAGAAGCACACTGCGGAAATCAATCAACTGAATGTCAGTAAGGAGAAGGAAGTGCATGAAGCTAAGATTAAGTTTTTCACGATGATAGCTCACGAAATCCGCACCCCGGTTTCGCTTATCATCGGTCCTTTGGAGAAGATTATGAAATCGTCCATACCGATGCCTGCAGTGCTGAGGGACGATCTGAATATTATCGACCGCAATAGTCAGCGACTGCTGTTTCTGGTCAATCAGTTGCTGGATTTCCGTAAAGTGGAACAGGAAGGCATAACCATGAGATATGCTTCGCAGAACATCCGCCAGTTGTTACAGGCGGTTTGCGAGCGGTTCAAACCGTTTATCACCCAGCATGGTGCGCATCTGGAAGTGGAATATCCCGATGCTGATTTCACGGCTATGGTGGATAGTGAGGCGATCACCAAAATGATAAGTAACCTGCTGACGAATGCAAGCAAGTATACCAAGGATAAAGTTGTCCTCTCATGTATTGTTCAGCCGGAACAGCATACGTTTGTGGTGAAAGTGACAGATAATGGAATCGGTATCAGTAAAGAAGACCGTAAGAGAATCTTTAAGCCTTTCTTTCAGGCAATGGATAATAAACCCGGTACGGGTATCGGACTCAGCATTGTGAAGAGCATTGTGGAGTCGCATAACGGTTGCATAGAGGTGGAATCCGAAATCAATAAAGGTTCCTCTTTCATAGTGACGTTACCTATCGAACAAGTCGGGGCGGAGGTGCAGGAAGGGGAGGCAGGTGTTCTCAATCCGGCAATACCCGAGGATATCTTGTCGGAAACCTTGCCGGTGATGTCCTCTAAGAACAAACCGTTGATGTTGATTGTGGATGACAACGAAGAAATGCTGAACTTCCTTTCAAGCAGTTTCTCCGCCCAATATTCCATTCTGACGGCAGAAGACGGAATGGAGGCATTGGAGAAACTGAAGGAACATGAGGTTACCTTGATTGTGAGCGACTGGATGATGCCGCGCATGGATGGGGTGGAATTCTGCAAGGCTTTACGCGCCGACCAGTCCATCAGTCATATACCGTTTATTTTGCTGACTGCTAAAACAGATACGAACTCCAAAATAGAAGGTATGGACTGCGGGGCGGATGCTTATATTGAAAAGCCTTTCTCGGTGCAGTATCTGGAAGCATGTATTAAGAATCTGCTTGATCTGCGTAATTTGTTGCGTCAGAAATTCTCTAAAATGCCATTGGTACCGTTGAACAGTATTGCCAATAACTCTATGGATAATAAATTCCTTACCCGTATCAATGAGATTATAGAGCAAAACTTCTCAAATTCGGAACTGTCTGTTGATTTTCTGGCAGAAGAACTTTGCATCAGTCGTTCCGGATTATTTGCCAAAATAAAAACGCTGGCTAATGTTACTCCGAATGAACTGATTCAGATTGTGAGGTTAAAGAAAGCTGCTGCTTTGCTTTCAGAGAATAAATACCGGATTAATGAGATTTGCTATATGGTAGGTTTTAATAATCCATCTTATTTTGCCAAATGTTTCCAAAAGCAATTCGGTATCAAACCCGGAGAGTTTGTTAATGGAAAAGAGTAATTCTGTCAACAAATTCATTCTATCAATTTGTACTATCTTTTTCTTTTCATACTTTTGTAAGTTAATTAATATTTAAGAGTATGAATAAGAAATTACTTTTATCCTTATTTGCCCTTGTAGGTGTATCAGTCTGTCTTTCGGCAGCAGATGAAGCGCGTTTATTGCGCTTTCCGGCAACGAGCGGGAACGAGATTGTTTTCTCGTATGCAGGCGATTTGTATAGAGTGCCTGTCACTGGAGGAGAGGCGCAGCGCCTGACTTCGCATGTGGGTTACGAAATGTTCCCTCGTTTTTCACCCGATGGCAAAACGATTGCTTTTACCGGTCAGTATGATGGAAATACGGAAGTATACACCATCCCGGCAGTCGGTGGAGAACCACAACGCCTGACGTATACTGCAACGAATTCCCGTGATGACCTGGGCGATCGTATGGGACCTAACAATATTGTGATGACCTGGACACCGGATGGTAAACAGATCATTTATCGTAACCGTATCAGTGACGGTTTTTCCGGTAAGCTTTATTCTGTCAATCAGGAGGGTGGTATGCCCGAAATTATCCCTTTGCCCGAGGGTGGATTCTGTAGTTATTCTCCCGACGGCAAGCGACTGGCTTACAACCGTACCATGCGTGAATTCCGTACCTGGAAGTATTATAAAGGCGGTATGGCGGATGATGTCTGGATATACGATCCGGCAAAGAAATCAGTGGAGAATATAACGAATAATGTTGCTCAGGATATCTTCCCCATGTGGATAGGCGATGATATATTTTTCCTTTCCGACCGTGACCGCACCATGAATATCTTTGTTTATAATACGAAGACAAAACAGACGTCGAAGGTTACTAACTTTACCGAATATGATGTGAAGTTTCCGAGTGCTTCCGGCAATACCATTGTGTTTGAGAATGGCGGATATATCTATAAGATGGATGCTGCCACCCGTCAGCCCGAGAAAGTCAATATCAGTCTTGCTTCGGATAATATCTATGCACGCAGCGCCATAAAGAATGGAGCTAAGTATCTGACTGCCGCCAGCGCATCTCCCGACGGAGAACGGGTGGTGGTGACTGCTCGCGGAGAGGTCTTTAATCTGCCCTCAACCAAGGGTGTGACGAAAAATATAACCCGCACTCCGGGTGCCCACGAACGTAATGCACAATGGTCTCCTGATGGAAAATACATTGCTTATATCTCGGATGCTACCGGAGAGACAGAACTTTATCTTCAGGATGCAGTGGAAGGTAATCCGGTGCAGCTGACCAAGAATAATGATACGTATATCCGCTCTTTCGAATGGAGTCCGGACAGTAAGAAGATTGTTTATACCGACCGTCAAAATCGTATCAATCTGCTAGATGTAGCTTCACGACAGGTGACTATGCTATTACAAGACCCAATGGGGGAACCGCAGGATGTGACTTTTTCACCGGATAGCAAATGGTTGACCTATACCCGTGATGCAGACAATGAAATAACTGTTGTATATGTCTATGATATTGCTGGAAAGAAGGAATATCCGGTGACGGACAAGTGGTATAATTCTTCTTCACCGGTATTCAGTACGGATGGTAAGTATCTGATTTTCTCATCTGCCCGCGATTTCAACCCTACATACGGCTGGTTGGAATGGAACCATGTCTATAATAATATGTATGGAGTTTATCTTGCTTTGCTCTCGAAAGATACCCCGTCACCTTTTATACAGAAAGATGCCGGAATGAAGAACGACAGTGAGAGTGAGGCCCCGAAGGCTGCTGAAAAGACTGCCGGAAAGAAAGATGCGAAACAGGAAACAGTTTCTGCATCACTCGTCAAGTTTGATTCGGAAGGTATTATCGACCGTATCATCAAGCTTCCATTGTCGGCTTCTTATTATACTAATTTCTATTCAAACGGAAAGAAAGTATATTACTGGGGCAATGGCGGAACGAAGTTTTTCGATCTTGAAGGTCAGAAAGAAGAAACGGTTGCCGATGGTGCTATGATGACGGTTACTCCGGGTAGCCAAAAGGCTTTGTTCTACAAGGACAACAAGCTTTATGTAACCGCTATACCGGAAGGAGCGGCTAATCTGAGTACGCCTGTCAATATGGATAATATGTCCATTACGATAGATTATCCCAAGGAGTGGGCGCAAATCTTTGATGAGGCCTGGCGTGCTTATCGTGATGGCTTTTATCTGGAGAATATGCATGGTGTGGACTGGAAAGCGATCAAACAGAAATACTCTGTTCTACTGCCTTATGCAAAGACGCGTCTCGACCTGAACTATATCATTGGAGAGATGATTGGTGAGCTTAATTGCGGACACGCATACGTCAATCCGGGTGAAACGGATAAACCGGCACGTATCAAGACCGGTTTGCTGGGCGCTGAGGTATCGGCAGATAAGAGTGGTTTCTTCCGTTTGGATAAGATACTTCCCGGTGCTTCCTGGAGTAAGGAATTGCGCTCTCCGCTTACTGAACCGGGTATTGAGGCTAAGGCCGGGGAATACATTGTTGCCATTGACGGCATACCGACGAATACGGTGAAGAATATCTATGCTTTACTGGTAGGAAAGGCTGATGTGCCGACAGAAATCTCGCTGAACAGCAAACCGCAATTGGCAGGTGCAAGAAAGATTGTCATCAGTCCGCTGGAAAATGAATATCCTCTTTATCATTATAATTGGGTACAGAATAACCTGAAGAAGGTGGATAAGGCATCCAATGGACGTATCGGTTATATCTATATTCCTGATATGGGTCCGGAAGGTCTGAACGAGTTCTCCCGTTATTTCTATCCGCAGCTCGACAAGGAAGGTCTGATTATAGACGACCGTGCTAATGGTGGCGGTAATGTATCTCCTATGATTCTGGAACGTTTGTCTCGCGAACCTTATCGCTTGACGATGGGACGTGGTACGAAGCGTGTCGGTACTATACCCGATGCCGTGCAAGTGGGGCCGAAGGTTTGTCTGATTAATAAATATTCTGCTTCTGATGGTGATCTCTTCCCGTGGGGCTTCCGTGCATTGGGGCTTGGTAAACTAATCGGTACCCGCACCTGGGGTGGTATTGTAGGTATCAGCGGACCGTTGCCTTATATGGATGGTACGGATATCCGTGTTCCTTTCTTTACTAGTTATGATGCGAAAACAGGCCAGTGGATTATTGAAAATCATGGCGTCGATCCGGATATCTTGATTGATAACGATCCTGTGAAGGAGTGGAACGGTGAAGATGAACAACTCAATAAGGCTATCGAAGAAGTGATGAAAGAATTGCAGGATCGTAAGCCATTGCCGCCTGTTCCGGCTCCAAGAGATTTCAGTAAGTAGTCGGCAGTGCTACAAAAAAGTTTTGTGCGCATTTTATACATTCCTATATCCGTTGCGTACGTGGTAGATATATAGTCGATTAATGGGTATGGGAAAGAATACAGACAGGGTGTGGGAAAGTTTTATCCTACACCCTGTTTGTTATTTCTTCTATCCCGTTCCCTCTTTACCTTTATTCCTTGATAAAGACGTAAACTGATAACCTTCTTAGGAAAGAATCATACCTTTGTTCACTCCACACGGTAACTCCATTTACATGCCGAGGTAAAGGTCGTTACATACCGCGGTAAAGAGCGTTACAATAAGGGGTAAAGGACGTTACATCCCGGGGTAAATGCTTTTACATTATTGGGTAAATGAGATGTAAATGCTATCTGTTGATAATCAGAGATATATGCTGTTCTAAGTAACTTGGCTGATTTTATTTGAGCATAATTAACAAAATGCCATGCAGTCTTTTCCTCAATATCTCATTTCTATAACGTAGAAAAGTTATTTTAAATGTTTAATAGGAGGAACCACACTATGAAAATTAATTCTGTATTTAATAAAACACTTTTATTTGTTGGGGCCATAGTTTGTACTATAGGTTTGCAGTCCTGTTTGGACGATGATGATAACAATGCCTATTATTTGAGGTATCCTAATGCTCTTGTAACAGTGAAGGGTGCTGCCGACGATGCATTCTTCTTGCAGTTGGATGATAAGACGACCTTATTGCCAACCAATGTAAAAACTTCTCCTTTCGGGGACAAAGAAGTCAGAGCCTTGGTGAATTACAGTGAAGTGAATGAACCCAGTGGCGACTACACGAAAGCCGTGCATATAAACTGGATAGACAGTATCCTGACCAAGCCTATTGCACCGGATTTAGGGGAAGAAAATGATGAGGTATATGGCACAGACCCTGTAGAGATTGTGAATGATTGGGTAACTATCGCTGAAGATGGATATCTGACACTTCGTTTCAGGACTATATGGGGCGGTAGTAAAAAGCATTTCGTAAACTTGTTGTTGGGACAAAATCCGGAGAATCCTTATGAAGTAGAGTTCCGCCACAATGCGTATGGCGATACCTACGGAAGTGAAGGTGACGGCTTAGTAGCTTTTAAGTTGGACGAACTGCCTGATACGGAAGGTAAAACAGTTAAACTGAAATTGAAATGGAAGTCATTTAGCGGTGAAAAATCAGCCGAATTTGATTATTGTACGCGGAAGGCGGTTACATCGAGTGCAGCGGCTATTACAGCAGTAAGAAGCACTTTAGAATTGAGATAGTTTTCATAAGACTGTGATTGATAAGAGAAGGGCGCCATGAGCTTTGGCGTCCTTCTTTTTGTTGCAGTATTACAACAATTGACCTACCTGTTGAAGTCTGTTTCTAAGTTGTTTTATATCTACATTATGTACGTCAGGCGATTTGGATCTGCAGATTTGTCCGGCAGCTACACCTACAGCCTCTCCAGTCACCAGGCAAGGTGGCATTACACGCAGACTTCCATGTGCGTAATGATCGGTTGAAATACAACGGCCGGCTACAAAAACATTCTTTAATCCTATTGGAAGAAGGCTTCGGAAAGGAATTCCGTGCGATTCTCCTTTTCCGTATCTGGGATATGTTGTGGCATTGCTTTTATGTACATCGATATAATAGGCGTTACGACCAATGCCATCCTCAAATTCTTTGCGGGCTAACCAATCATCTAACGTGAAAGTATAATCACACTTGATGCGTCGACTTTCGCGGATTCCCATTAATGAAGCAGTACTTGCCAGATAAGAGGAAGCAAACACCTTAGGTTCATATTCGGCGAGTCCTTCCTGGAATTGTCGGGCTACTTTCCGGCCAGCCATCATGGCTTTCGAAAGAGAGACTGGATCTGTACTGTCTACTGTTACATGTCCTGCGTTGAACATCAGATATCCTGGTCCGGCGTATTTATCGTTGATATGATTGTCTTTTATCAGATTATATTTACCAGAATCGAGCATCTTATGAATAGGTCCGTCTTTTCGGCTGGTATGCACAGAGCCAACTAGTGAAAATTCGTAAGGGTCGATGTTGGATAAGGAAAAACAAAGAGTGCCTTGCTGAACATTTCCTTCTTCATCGCCCATATCAAAACCTGCACCGGCCCATGTTGCTAAATCACCATCGCCTGTGCAGTCGATAAACAGTTTTGCTTTGTAAGCAGTGAGTCCGGCTTTGTTGGCTACAACAATTGCATCTACCACTCCTTCCTGTTTCATCTCTACCGCGGCCATGGTGGAGAAGAATAACACAGAAACTCCTTCGGAAGTGACCAGATCGTCGTATACCGTTTTCAGATATTCCGTATTGATGGGTACCCAGTCGTTACCTTTGCTATGTGGAACTCCTTTTTTTGCCTCAAGGAAAACCCTTTCGGCAATTCCTCTGTAAATTATCTTTTCTTTATCCGTAAAGGGGCACCAGGCATTTAACAATCCTGATGTTCCCATTCCTCCTAACATTCCTGTTGATTCTATCAACAAAACCTTAGCACCTTCTCGTGCCGCTGCCGTTGCCGCTGCGCAACCGGAGGGACCACCTCCCACAACAATTACATCTCATTGGTCACCTGTTTTTATCATTCCTTTTTTTGAGGAAAGACTATTGCTCTCCTCTGTGGATGTTGTTGCTTGCATTATTCCCGGGATGGCTGCAGCTGCAGCAATCATTCCGGCCTTTTTCATAAAATCTCTTCTACTAGTCATATAAGCTATTTATTTTTATGATACTGTGTTATCCGCCGTTTTTTTACGCTGATCTGATTTCACTATGATTTCACTGATGTGTAAAAACAAAAAAAGACCGCCAAGAGTGGAAGCCTCCTAACAGTCTAAATCTTCATCTTGTAGCGGGACCCGGGATTGAACCGGGGACCTCATGATTATGAATCATGCGCTCTAACCAGCTGAGCTATCCCGCCATCGTTTCTCGATTGCGGGTGCAAAGATATAGCTTTTCTTGAAATCTCCAAAACTTTTGCGAATTTTTCTGTGCTTTTCTTTTCTCCTCCTGGTTCTGATGCGATGTTTTTCCATTTTCTCTCCTCCTATTTGTCAGATTAATAGTAGATTAATGTATTTGTTGACCTTTTTATACTAATTTTGCAGGATAATATGTTTGATGAACTATGAATAAAAAAGGCGGAACTGCGGAACCCGGTAGATTAATATGTTTGTGGATAGGTACTTTCATCTGTACTATGGTTACGGGGGTATATGTCTATATCTTCTATAATAGCTATAAAGAACAGATACCGGAATGGAATGCATTGGCGAAAGAGACATTCGTGGAGGCACTGAATCTGGAGGTGCAGAAGCGAGGGGACATTGTTGTGCCATTTGTGGTTGGTGATTCTCCTGAAGTGAAAACATTGGAAACCCCATTCAAAAGTCCTGTGACTTTGGCGAGCAAGTATGGAACGCATAGCTATGAAATACCGCGTGTGAAATTTGATAATAGTCTTATTAAAGATACCGAAAGGAGAATGTTGCTCAGCTATGTACTTGAGAAACACCCTTTGGATGCGGATGCGTTGAATTTATTTTGGGATAGTCTGTTGGTCGAGAAATCTGTAGCGGCTAATACCGGTATTCGTCTTTCAACTACTGATTTATTGAAGAAGACTTCCACCGTTTACTCTTCCGATAGCATAAAAGTGCTACAGGGAGATAGCCTGTTGTCTCGCTATATAGGATTTCGTTGTGAAGTGGGGGTAACGGGTTTTGTTTCTTATGACTGGTGGCGGGTGTTAAAAGTATGGCCGCCCATAACAACATTACTTTTGCTTTGGCTTTGTTTTTTTCTTCTTCTTTTATATTATAAACAGATTTCTTCCTTCTTGCAGCAAAGACTGGTGAAAAAGGAAACAGTTGTCTGTATTCAAGAGAAAAAGATAATTGTTGAAAGGAAAATGCATTTGGAGGAAGAGCCAGGGCAAACCGGATTATATGAATTGGCTGACGGGACTATTCTGGATTCAGAAAAAGGCATCCTGTTGAATGGAGAAAAGACGAGGCAACTCCGGCCTCAAGTAATCGTCTTGTTGAAGCTCTTTCTACGGACTGAAAATTATCGACTGACCGCAGAAGAAATTATTGAGAAACTGTGGCAAGGGAGGGGAAATCAGAATAGACTTTATGCTGTTATTCATCGTTTGCGTGAATCATTGGAAGGTATTTCTTCTCTTATCGTGGAATATAAAGATGAACATTATTGTTTGAAAATGCCCCATTCCATCGAAGAAAATACTGAAAAAGGATAAAAAACAGCCTTACCGATGCTTACCAAAAGGTCTTCAAGTAAAGTTGGTAAGTCGTTGTAAGTCAAAATAGTTGGTCTGATACAAAATTCCGTCTACCTTTACGGATAAATATGAGGCAACTTTGTTTGTATGCTTCATACGGATATCTAATATAAATGTAGTAGAATATGAAAAACAAAATCAAAATTGCTGTAATCAGTTTGTGCGCAGTTAGCTCAATAACTGTTTTTTGTAGTCAGAAATCTTCCGGTAAACAAATGGATGATTTGCTATTGAAGAATGTAGAAGCTTTAGCTTGGGGTGAAGGAGGAGGATATACTAGTTGTTTTGGTGTAGGTAGTGTTGATTGCCCTACTACTCAATATAAAGTTGAATATGTAATGAGTGGTTATAGCCTTGAAGACCTCTACTAATATATTATTAGTGTTTCTTTTCATGGCTTGTACTTCCGTGCCTGATGAGAGAATGACGTCCTATGCTGATTTTCCTGAAACAAGAGAATTGACAGCCCGGACTTTGTCATTGGATTCAGCTTTGTTTCGTTATCCTTATAGGGTACGTATACAGGACGACAAGGGTGTAGTGCTTGATTTACATGGAACGGAATATTTCTTCCATGCCTTTCACTATCCCGGCTTTCATTATTTGTCCTCTTTCGGCAAGCGAGGTGATGCTCCCGAAGAGATGCTTTCAGCCGAAAATCTTCGATGGAATGGGAACTTTTTGTGGACACTTGATTCCAATAAGTCTGAATTAACCCGGTTAGGTTTTGCTTCATCCGGTGACTCATTGCTTCGGTTGGAAGCCGTGAGTCTGGATGAAGAACTGCTTCGGGCACTGGACTTTGTGCAATACGATGATTCCACCTTTATTATTCCTGACTATTCAGGTGACAGTCGCTTCTGTTTGGTAAGTCGGCAGGGTAAGTTACTCCGTAAAATAGGGACTATTCCCACTGCCAATGAGGATGCCTTGAAGAGTGCCCGTCCTGCTTTAGCGCAGGCGTGGCGAAGTTTCATTGATTACAATCCTCGTAATGGAGTGCTGGCAGCAGTTACTCAATTGGGTGAAGTTCTTGAAATTTATAATCTGAAAGATAGTACGCATATCGTACGTATTGGCCCTAATGGCGAACCGGAGTTTCAGATAGCCCAAGGTTATGGCATACCGACCGGTATCATGGGGTTCAGTGATATACAAGTGACAGATAGTGCTATTTATGTTGTCTTTCAAGGACGTGCATTTAAGGATATTATGCAGAAAGCGAAGCAAGGTATTAATTTACCGGATGGTGGACAATATATTTATGTATTCAGTTTGGAGGGTAAACCGCTTCGGAAGTACGTGTTGGATCACTATATTCATGGGATTTCAGTAGATGAGCAGAAGGGCGTTATAATAGCTACGGATGTGAATAAGGATGAGCCGATAATAGAATATCGTTATCATTCTGCTGCAAAGGAAAAGACTCACTTAGTGAGAATAAAAAATAAACCGGTTTTAAGCTATGACGACAGCGTGATGTGAAATGATCTCAGCGAGATATTCTGTATCTTGCTTCTCTGAAGCACAATATTGGTTTGTGCTTGATATTGATAATTGAACGTGTTTTTGATTGAAAAACAATTTTATAATGAAGAGGTTTTTGAAATATGCTTTTGTTGCAGCATTTGCAACAAAAGCGGGTTACGGGGGCTATGCTTCACAGAAATCTGATACTATGTCTGATTTGGCTTTGGCTAATGTGGAGGCATTGGCCTCATCTGGTGAAACGACGAGCTATTATCGTTATAGTCATCTTTCACAAAATGAGTGTAAATTTAGTAATGACAATAATAGACCTGTCTGCTATGCATCCTCTTATTGTCAGTAGAATGAGCTTGAGGAGTCATTTCCTTCTCTTAGTTTGTTTTTCCTTTCTTGTTTCCTGCCAGTTTGCAGGAAATAAGAAAGAAATTGGTAACAAGGAGGAGGTGCAATTTAATGTAAAAGAAGTAGTTGTACCGTCTTCCGATGTCCTCAATTTGAAATCTTACTATTTGTCGTTTGTCTATCAGTCTGACTCTTTGCAAATGTTGTATGGATATAATTATAAGATTCACGGGCTGGATTGCTTCAACTTAAAGAATATGCAATCATCTCAAATTACATTCTTGGGAGATGGTAATTCGGCTGTAGTGCGTCCGGTGACGGGATTGTATGTACAATCGCTTGATTCTATTTGGATTTATGACGGTTCGCAACGGGCTTTATTGTTGGATCGGCAGGGACAACTTTTAAACGCAGTTAACTTGCGTGATGGCTTGACATCTAATGAACAGGTATTGATAGATTGTAACTTTGCAATTTCCACTTCTAAATTGTATTATGACGGACAGCATAAATCGTTGCTTTATGGCATCCAGGATACTTCCACTTCTCCCTATTCTTTTAAGGTGCGTGAGGCGTCTTTGAATGGTTCATTTCCTTCGGTGACGTATTTGTTGCAATCCTCTGTTTCTGTCTCTGATGTAAGCGGTGGCGATTATGGTAATATGAGCGGGATAAATATTTCATTTAGTGATGATGATATCCTTTATAACTACCCTGTGGAATCGCATGTGTATGTATTGGATCGCAGAACAAAGCAAACGAAAGTAGTAGATGCGGATAGCCGTTTTACAAAGAATGTAGCTGGGAAATGTCGATCACGGAGTGATTATTTGCAGTGGATAAGGCATGCGGTAGAAAATCCTCATTTTTATGATGTTATGTATCTTCCTGAAAAAGAGATGTATGTACGTCTGCATTTAGGGGAGCATACTTTTGACGCAACGTTGGATGCGGATGCTCTCATGGATGACCGTAATTTGTATCTTACCCTTTTTGATAAGGAACTTAATGTAGTAGGTGAAAGTCGTTTAGCTGTTCATCGGTATAATTATTATACAGCATGGACTGCCATGGGTAAAGGGATTCTTGTATTTGTAGATAACTTGATGTCTTCTGCAACTAAGACGGATAAGTTGGAAATGGATATCATAGAGGTGCCTCTAAAAACGGAAAACGGGGATGAATGTAAACTTGTAAGTTTGAATTAGGGTTTGTTCATTATCATAACTATGGGTGTGAATAAGTCGTTTTTTTGAATTGCTTTTGTTCCAGTATTTGTGGCAATTGCGGGTTATAGTATTTATACTTCGCAGAAGTCTGACGCTATGTCTGATTTGATGCTGGCTAATGTGGAAGCATTGCCTTGTGATGAAAGTGGTGTAATTTGCCGTACGAATGCCGGTTATTCTGCAATATGTAATATTTATGATACTGGTGCAATTTGTCCTTGTGGTTTCTAATTGCCCATATAGAATAATACTATTAATCCAGAGAATATTTTAAAGTGGATACTAAATAACTATCTGAGTACTTGCTTTAATACATTCTCACAAAATAAAATGAGAGTAATATGAGGAAAATATTGTTATTTTTATCGTTTTGTATTCTTATTTCGTGTAAGAATGAGAAGTCTTCAAATTTATATTCTTATAATTTGAAAGCAACAGGCTCTGTTAAAAGTTTTACTTTAGATTCGGATGTACGGTACAATGCTTTTTATTTATATACGTTTAAAGACGATAAAGGAAAGGAGTACCTCTCTTTTTTGAATTATCGAACCAATCAAATACTTTTTTATGACTTAAAAACGACTGATTTTCTTTTTAAGTTGGATTTGGATTCTGAAGGTCCTAATGGAATCGTTCAAGCGTCAGGCTTTTATATTAAGGATTTTGATAATATATATATGTCTTCTTATGCTTATTCCGGATTGATAAGAGTAGATACGAGTTCCCATATTGTTCAAAAGATTCCTTACGGTACTACAGATAAAGGGTATAATGTAGTCCCCTCTTATACTCCTTCTTCGCACCCATATATACCGCCTATCATTATTGATGGGAAAATATATATTACCCAACAAAATGCGGTGCAATTTTCTCCGGCAACAAAAACTCCTCTCAGCGTAGCGATTGATACAGTTCAAAAAAAGTGTGAGGGACTTCCGTTAACTTATGGTATTTTGACTGATGAAGAGTTACGGGCGAATGATACTGGATTCAGTCGTATATTTAACGGTGAGGACTTTGTATATTCATTTTATGTAAATGAGGACATTATAATTGCGTCAGTTGATCATTCTAAAGTGAGAAGAATTAAAGTAAAAAGTAAATATATTGAATCTCCGACAGGAATACAGGAGCGCTCTGAACAAGGACCGAAACTTAATCTGGAATTAGCACGTTATGGTGATTTGGTGTATGATCCATATAGGGAAGTCTATTATCGGTTTGTTTATCCAAAAACGTCTCTGGAGGATAATATTCGTTGGTGGGGAAAATCTGTCTACGGAAGGAAACTTTTTTCAGTTATTATATTAAATAAAGAGTTTGAAATCATAGGAGAAACGTTGTTTCCGGAAGCTATATATAATTCTTATGTCTTCTTTGTTCATAAAGACGGGTTGTATATAAGCCGTGATTATCAAATGCTGTATGGACAGTCTGAAGATTATATGACTTTTGAATTGTTTAATCTTGTGGAAGGAGATGTGTAGCCGGCTAATGTGGAATATAATGGTGGTTGATTAATATCATAGCTTATGAAATTAGTATTATATCTTTTGGCGATTTTATTCTGTGGTGCATGTACCTCAAGGGAAAAATAAGCGAATTATTATGAATATGGACGACGAATATCAATTTGCTTATCTTGATCTTGAAAAATACATTAGCAATTAGAAAATTAGGATATGGTTAATTTTGATTGGTATGAACTTTAGATACTTTATTATTCGAAATAGATGTTTTATATAGAGAATGAAGAACAGCGGTTTGTAGGATGCGAATAAAAAAGTCGTATTCTTTTTTGTAATTAGAAAAAAGTCTCTATCTTGGCACCGCAATAAAAAGCAAATATGAACTATGGAAAGACAGAAAATTCATCGGGAATACCTCTTGAATGCAACTTCTAAAAGCATTCTTTGGTCCGCGATAAGTACCCCCACCGGTTTGGAGGGCTGGTTTGCAGACAGGGTGCAGTCGGACGATAAAGTTGTCACTTTCTTCTGGGGAAAGACAGAACATCGTGACGCAGAGATTATAGCTGTGCGGGCTTTCTCTTTTATTCGTTTCCGTTGGTTGGATGATGAATATGAACGGGAATACTTTGAATTAAAGATGACAAACAATGAACTGACCAATGATTTTGTGTTGGAAGTAACAGACTTCACTGCTGCGGATGAAGCGAACGATTTACGTGAATTATGGGACTCTCAGGTAGAGACTCTACGGAGAACGTGCGGTTTTTAGTTAACTTTGATATAAAAATTTTCCACACTCCCTTTTTTATGCTAATTTTGTGTCTTCATTGCATGAAACGAGTAAAATGCTGCGCATAAAAAAGTTAGATATATTTATATTAAAGAGCTTCTGTACGCTCTTTATGGGCACTTTCTTCATTTGCCTTTTCATCTTCATGATGCAGTTCCTATGGAAGTATGTTGATGAGATGGTGGGAAAAGGATTGGAAATGAGTGTCCTTGCACAATTTTTCTTTTATTCTGCCCTGACATTAGTGCCAGCTTCGTTGCCATTGGCTATCTTGTTGGCAGCACTTATCACTTTCGGTAATTTTGGAGAACGTTTTGAGCTACTTGCTATGAAAGCGGCAGGTATCTCGCTACTTAAGATTATGCGCCCATTGATTGTGTTTATCATTTTCATATGTGGCGTTTCTTTTTATTTCCAAAATGTAATAGGACCAAAGGCACAGACTAAGTTATGGACATTACTAATCTCCATGAAACAGAAGTCCCCGGAATTGGATATACCGGAGGGAGTGTTTTATGATGAGATAGATGGATATAACCTGTACGTGAAGCACAAGAACCGTAAGACGGGTATGCTTTATGATGTATTGATCTATAATTTTGAGAAAGGTTTCGAAAATGCTCAGATTATTAAATCCGATTCCGGTCGTCTGGAAATGACGGCAGATAAGCAGCACTTATATCTGCATCTTTATAATGGAGAGCAATTTGAGAACCTGAAGTCTCAGAATATGAATCAGAAGAATGTACCTTACCGTCGGGAAGCGTTCCGGGAGAAACATGCTATCATTGAGTTCAACTCCGATTTTAATATGGTGGATGCCGGTATCATGAGTAGCCAGTCCAACAGTAAGGATATGGCGATGTTGCAAGCGGGTATCGATTCTATGACAGTGCAGAATGACAGTGTAGGACGTGCTTATTTCAAGGAAGCCATGAATGGTACCTATAAGATCACGGCAGACCTGAAGAAAGCAGATACTTTGAAAATAGAGCAGGCGCATTTGGGAGAATACAATGTAGACAGTCTTTTCAATGTAGCTACCTTGGCGCAGAAACAGAAGATTATATCTACTGCTGTGAGCCGTGCGGAAAGTGCGGGAAGTGATTGGAGTTTCAAGAGCTACAACATTATACAGACAGATACCAGCCTTCGACGGCACATGACGTCCTGGCACGAGAAGTTAACGCTATCGGTGGCATGTCTTATATTTTTCTTTATCGGTGCCCCGTTGGGTGGAATTATCCGTAAGGGAGGTTTGGGAATGCCGGTTGTGGTGTCCGTGCTTATCTTTATTATCTATTATATTATTAATAATACGGGCTATAAAATGGCACGTGACGGTCAGTGGATTGTATGGATGGGTATGTGGACAAGTACGGCTATCTTGGCTCCATTGGGCGCGTTCCTTACTTATAAGTCTAATAATGACTCTGTGGTACTGAATGCCGATGCTTATATTAACTGGTTCAAGAAGATTGTAGGTATCCGTAGTGTACGTCATCTGTTCCGTAAGGAAGTAATTATACATGATCCTGATTATACCCATCTGCCAGCTGATTTGCAGGCATTGTCTGCTGATTGTCGTGCATACGCTGAGAGGAAAGCTTTGAAGCGTGCTCCTAATTATTTTAAATTATGGATGACAGATTCCAATGATGAGGAGATAGAAAACATAAATGATCGTTTGGAGAAATTGGTAGACGAAATGTCCAACACCAAATCCGTTCATTTGCTGAATGCGTTGAATAATTATCCTATTATTTCTGTTCACGCTCATTTGCGCCCTTTCCGTAATTATTGGTTGAATATGGTTTGCGGCTTGGTGGTACCTGTAGGATTGTTTTTCTATTTCCGCATCTGGGCATTCCGTATCCGGTTGAATAAAGATATGGAGCGGATTATAAAAACCAATGAAGATGTTCAAAAGATAATAGAAACTAATCTGAAATAACCTAAATAAATAAAGGAGAAAACAGAATGGAAAAAGTGAAATTAGATACAATAGAAGAGGCTATCGAAGACTTCAAAGCCGGTAATTTTGTGATTGTAGTGGATGATGAAGACCGTGAAAATGAGGGTGACTTGATTATCGCTGCGGAAAAGATAACCCCTGAAAAGGTGAACTTCATGCTGAAACATGCACGAGGAGTACTTTGTGCACCGATTACTGTATCCCGTTGTAAAGAGCTGGATTTACCTCATCAGGTAAGTGACAACACTTCTGTATTGGGCACACCTTTTACAGTGACTATCGATAAACTGGAAGGCTGCACTACCGGAGTTTCTGCTGCTGACCGTGCGGCTACCATACGGGCATTGGCCGATCCGGCTTCTACACCTGCAACGTTCGGACGTCCGGGACATATCAATCCGTTGTATGCCCAGGAGAAAGGTGTTCTGCGTCGTGCCGGACATACGGAAGCTACGATTGACATGGCTCGTATGGCAGGTTTGTATCCTGCAGGTGCCCTTATGGAAATCATGACCGAGGACGGTGGCATGGCGCGTCTGCCTGAGTTGAGAAAGATGGCTGATGAATTTAATCTGAAGCTGATCTCTATTCGTGATATGATTGCCTATCGCCTGAAACAAGAATCCATTGTGGAAGAAGGCGTAGAAGTAGATATGCCCACTGAACATGGACATTTCCGTTTGATCCCGTTCCGTCAGAAATCCAATGGCTTGGAACATGTGGCTTTGTTTAGAGGTACATGGGATCAGGATGAACCGATTTTGGTGCGTGTACACTCTTCTTGTGCTACAGGAGATATCTTTGGCTCTAAGCGTTGTGATTGCGGTGAGCAACTGCACAAAGCTATGGAAATGATTGATAAAGCCGGTAAGGGAGTGGTTGTTTATCTGAACCAGGAAGGTCGTGGTATCGGTCTGATGGAAAAGATGAAAGCCTATAAATTGCAGGAAGACGGTTTGGATACGGTAGATGCCAATATTTGCCTGGGACATTTGGCTGATGAACGTGACTATGGTGTAGGTGCTCAGATTCTGCGTGAACTGGGAGTACACAAAATGAGACTGATGACGAATAATCCGGTGAAACGTGTCGGGTTGGAGGCTTACGGTCTGGAAATTACAGAGATTGTTCCTATCGAAACAACTCCGAATCCATACAACGAACGTTATCTGCGTACTAAGAAAGAACGCATGGGGCACATGTTACATTTTAATAAGTAATTTGCTGTTTTGTTTTCTAATATCAAAGAAAATAGCTTAATTTGCAGCCAAATTTATGCAACAACCATAAAATAGATAGAAAAATGAATCAATTATCAGATCGTTTGAACAGTTTGTCGCCGTCGGCGACGCTGGCTATGTCGCAAAAGAGCGCCGAGTTGAAAGCGCAAGGCGTTGACGTAATTAACCTGAGTGTGGGAGAGCCTGACTTTAATACTCCTGATCACATCAAAGAGGCTGCGAAAAAAGCGATAGACGACAACTTCTCTCGCTATTCTCCTGTTCCGGGATACCCGGCTTTGCGCAATGCAATCGTGGAGAAACTGAAAAAGGAAAACGGTCTGGAATATACAGCCGCACAAATTTCATGTGCCAATGGTGCTAAGCAATCAGTCTGCAATGCAGTGCTGGTACTGGTGAACCCGGGTGATGAAGTTATTGTGCCCGCTCCATATTGGGTAAGTTATCCGGAAATGGTGAAACTGGCTGAAGGTACTCCGGTTATTGTTACTGCCGGTATCGAACAGGATTTCAAGATTACTCCTGCACAGTTGGAAGCTGCTATCACTCCGAAGACTAAGGCTCTGATTCTTTGTTCTCCTTCTAACCCGACCGGTTCAGTTTATACTCAGGAAGAGTTGAAAGGCTTGGCTGACGTACTGGCAAAACATCCTCAAGTAATCGTAATTGCTGATGAGATTTATGAGCATATCAACTATATCGGTAAGCACCAGAGTATTGCCCAATTCCCTGAAATGAAAGATCGTACGGTAATCGTAAACGGTGTTTCTAAGGCGTATGCTATGACAGGTTGGCGTATTGGTTTTATTGCCGGACCGGAATGGCTTGTAAAAGCCTGTAACAAGTTGCAAGGTCAATATACTTCAGGTCCTTGCTCTGTATCCCAGAAAGCTGCTGAGGCTGCTTACACAGGAACACAGGCTCCAGTAGAAGAAATGCGTAAAGCTTTCGAGCGTCGTCGTGATTTGATTGTGAAGTTGGCGAAGGAAGTTCCGGGATTCGAAGTGAATGTACCGCAGGGTGCTTTCTATCTGTTTCCGAAATGTGATTCTTTCTTTGGTAAGTCTGTTGGTGACCGTAAGATTGGCGACTCGGATGATTTGGCAATGTATCTGTTGGAGGTTGCCCACGTTGCATGTGTGGGTGGTGCTTCATTCGGTGCACCTGAGTGTATCCGCATGAGCTATGCAACCAGTGATGAGAATATTGTAGAAGCTATCCGTCGTATCAAGGCAGCATTGGCTGAACTGAAATAAGAGAAAGTATATAAATGAGAAAGCCCGGCTTCAGTTATGGAACCGGGCTTTTCTTTGTCTTTGAGTGTTGTTATTATTCTGCCGGGTGAATTGCTTCAGACGGACAAACATCAGCACAGGTACCACAATCTGTGCAAGTTTCAGGGTCGATAGAGTAGATATCACCTTCAGAGATAGCTCCTACCGGACATTCGTCAATACAAGTACCACAAGCAACACAACTGTCATTAATTACGTAAGCCATTTTCTTCAAATTTTAAATTATTAGTACTAATTAGTTCGGCAAAAATAGCGGTTTTCTTGATTAGTTGTTACCAATCATGTTTAAATTCCCTTAATTTGTACCTTGTCTAAATAATAAAGAAGAGAAAATGGGTGTACATGTGCAATAAAATGTCACTTTCACCGTTTTAGGGTTGTGAAGCGCATTTGTCTGATAATCCTTACTTTACTCCTTGCTTTCGGTGCTTCGGCACAGAAGCGGAAGGTGCAAAATCGCCCGTATATCGACCAGCGAAAGTGGCACTATGGCTTTTTAGCAGGCATTCATGTGCAAGACTATAAATTGGTGAATACGGGCTATGTGACGGAAGATGGCCAGACTTGGTTTGCAGATGTTCCTGAGTATTCTCCCGGATTTACGGTGGGGGTATTGGGCGAACTGTATCTGAATACTTTCCTTTCCCTACGTTTTATTCCAACACTGCATTTTGGAGATAAGAAAGTCGTATTCCGCGAACAAGCCAGCAGTGAAGAGTATTCCCAATCCATGAAGTCTGCCTACCTTTCGGTTCCGATAGATTTAAAATTTGCTGCTGAGCGTTTCAATAACTACCGGCCCTATGTGGTGGCAGGTATTGCTCCTACTTACGACTTCAGTGTGAAGAAACAGGGAGCCTTATTGGTAAAGCCTTTTGATTGCTATGTGGAAGTGGGTCTGGGATGCGATTTTTACTTACCCTATTTCAAGTTAATACCCGAGCTGAAATTTTGTTTCGGTCTGGCAAATCTGATTAAGAAAGAACGTAAGGACCTTACAGATCAATCGTTATTGAAGTTTACACAATCTGTTGATAAAATCACTTCACGTATGATAGTGCTCACTTTCTACTTTGAGTAGGCGCTATTCCTTATAGGAAATGGTAAATGTAATAGGGGTGCCTTCTTCTTCTTCGCTTATTACGAAACTCCCACCAAAGTGCTCGAATAGCAACTGATTAATCTTAAGTCGTATGGAGACTTGTTGAGATGAAAATGCAGGATCTGCTAACGGACTATTGATAATATGGAAGATCAGCAATTCATTTCTTTCATCCCTTTCCAGTCTCATCTTTACTTCGCGGTCGGTATCATTGGGCACAGGATAGAGTAACATATTTATCACTGCCTGATTGAAGCGATTGGCATCCATTCTGAGTACCTGCCTTTCCACATCCGTTTCCAGTTGGGCGTGGATATGTCCGTCGCTATTCATCCGGGCCATACCTACCAGGTCGCTGCACATTTCCCGTATCTCGCATTCCTGTATCTGGAACTTCATCATTTTGGCTTCCAGCCGTGAGAGATCGAGTACATCGTTTACCAACTGAATCAGTTCGGTAGAATTGGTCTGGATAATTTCGGAATACTCCTGTTTTTCCTTTTCATCCAGTCCCATATCCGTAGAGAGCAGTTGAGAAAATCCCACGACATTGTTTAGCGGAATACGGATGTTATAACTCATATTCGCAAGGAAGCGGCTTTTTACCTCATTGGCTTCTTCTGCAACCTGATTCAACCGGGCGGCTTCTTTGGCATCTCTTTGTAATCGTTTCCGACTGAGATACATGTTGACTACAAAAGTAATAAGAGCCAGTAGGGCTGTTCCTATTACAGCCAAAAAGATTATATGGATTTTAGCACGCCATTGCTCTCTTTGCAGCAGAAGTTTGTCCATGTCATATAAACTTTGTATCTGTTCCATTTGTGTGTGCGACAGATTTCTATAGAGTGAGTCCTTGTCGCGCATCACTTTTTTATAGATGTCAAGAGATTCGTTTGCCCGTCCCATATCTACCAATATATCTGCCTTCATGGCAGTGTACAAGATAACATCTGGGAAAGACATTTGCTTTACCAAGCGAATCGCATCATCCAGATATTCCAGGGATTTCTTGTAATCTTTTAGCGAACGGTGATATTCTGCATAGGCTTGCAAGCGGGAGATCTGATAAGGCAGGAAAGTGTTGGGAGTATAATACTCATCTACTTTCTGCAAGTGTTCCCATGCTTTCTCCATATCCTTTGTGCGGATATAGTAAAGGGCATATTGGGTTTCTATCCCCATGTATAATGCGGAATATGCGTTTTGTAGTGCAGGATTAGCAGTTATCAGTTCGTTTATGGCTGTTTGCATCTGTTCCAGAGAAGAGAACATCTTGTCATTTTCGTGCAGGAACGAATAAACCAGAATAGCTTTGGACAGTAAACTGATCTTGTCCATCGGACTATCCTGCGTACTCATCAGTTGGAAAGCTTCCTCTAATGCTTGTATTCCTTCTTCATAGCGTAGTGTAGCTATGTAACTGGTCATCAGACAGAGACATGCTTCTCGCATACCATTTCGGTCGTTTAGCTTCTTAGCTTTCTCGTACATGATGTTTGCTTCATAGATGGCAAATTCTATCTGCTGGTTGATCGTGTACATTTCTATCTGCAACTTCTTGGCTTTGAAGTAGTCATTGTAATAGTTATGCTTCTCTGCCAGATTTTCCATTTTGCCCATCCATTGCGTGACGCGCACCAAGTCCAGTTTGTTGAAGAAGTAGATGATATGTTCGTAGGTGGCAAGACTCTGATATCGCAGATTGTTCTGCGCGGTAGCTTCTTGCAACAATTTGTTTTCATAATAAAGGAATACCGGTGTCTGCTGGTCCAACCGGGCAATATCATGCAGCACGTCCAACCGGGTAGAATCGTGTGGAGCAGAGACATAAATGCGCAACAGGCTGTCTTTTACAACAGTACTTCCAGCATTGGCTGATAATAAGCCGGAACTAAAAGCCAGACATAGTATGATCCACCGCTTCATCATGATTAATCCTCCTTCTTTGAGTTATTGCGTGTCTGGTGTATTGGATGTGTGAAAACGAAACGGGAGCCTCCTGTATAATCCGGGTCAATCCATATTTTGCCACCGATATGCTCAATAATTAACTGACAGATAGATAAGCCAAGTCCACTTCCTTGCGCATTTTCATCCAGTTTTTCAAAACGCTGGAATATGCTTGCCTGTTTTTCTTTCGGAATACCGCAACCGGTATCTGTTACAGAGAACAAAGCCATCTCTTCCGATTGCTTTTCCAATTTTAGCGTGATACTACCGTCAGGGGTAAATTTGGTTGCATTGATCAGCAGATTTATCAGCACTTGCTGCAGACGAGAGTCATCTGTTTCAATGTATAATTCTTCCAGTGATGTTTCAAACAATAATTCTGCTTGAGTTTGTTTTACTTTACCTACGGTGTCGGTTACATTCCGGCAAGTTGCCACAGCATCATGTTCGGCTATGCTGAATTGCATTTTTCCAAATTCCAGACTCGACAAGTCGATCACATCATTAATCAATTTCAGCAGAAGTTCGGAGTTCTGTTGGATGATGTCGGTACATTGTCTCCGGGTAGAGTCATCTAAGCCCTCTTCCGTCAGTAATGCAGAAAAGCCAGACAGAGCATTGAGAGGAGTTCGTATCTCGTGACTCATATTTGATAAGAATATACTCTTGGCACGTGTTGCATTTTCAGCATTATGACGCAATTGTTCCAGAGTTTCCGTAGACATTACTACTACTTTCTTCTGTCTTCTAAGCCAGATGGCAAGCATAGAGATGAAAGTCAGTAATCCTAATCCGATGAAGATAAGAACAACAACCATCTTGTTCTGCTGTGCCTTGTTTTCCAGTTCTATCTCATCAACCTGATAAGTAGCTTTCAGGGCATTAATCTGCCGGATATAGCTTTTTGATGCAAGGGTATCAGTAACACTGTATAGTTCCTTATAAATCTGGCAGGCTTTATCAAAGTGCCCCAGCAGTTTATATAAATAGATCTTTTCCGCACAAATCCAGCGGTACTCCAGCGAGCGTTTATTATTGGATACCACTTCCAGAAGCTGGTTATAAAGTGCCAAGGCTTCATCAGCCTTCTCTTTGTCGTGGTAATCGGCAGCCAATGCGCGATAACAGGCAGCAGTGTAATAGTTGATGGAAAACTCATGGGCTATTTCATGAGTATGGTTTTTGTAAATCGAGTCTGCCTGGTGCAGATACTGGAGTGCAGTATCCTGATCTCCCGATGAGATGTAATAAGTTGCATTTTCTATAAGTATGGGGATGGCAAGCGGATGTTCCGGATTCTGTTCAAGAAGCGGATTCAGCTTCTCTACATATTCCATGGCCTCTTCCAGGCGATTCATTTGTTGTAGTTGCGTGGAGATTTTCACCAATAACCGGTAGGTTTGCGGGTTGTTTTCGGGCAGGTAACGCAGTGCATCCATATAAGAGCTCAAGGCTTTATCCTGTATGTTGGAGGCCGAATAAGCCTGTCCGATAGCCTGGTTGGAAAGAGCGATACCGAAATTGGATTTTATATCTTTAGCATATTCGTACATTAATCGTGCCCGGTCTATTGCCAGACTGAGGTCTCCTCGCATGATATATGCATTCACTTCCCACAGAACTAAAGTGAAGTAAGCTTCTTCTGTTTTGGGAGATTTCAGTGTGGGAGCCAGTTCATCGGTCCATGATATAATGCTGTCTATCGGTATGTTGGCATCATAAGGAACCTCTTTGGTTATGAGAGATTGCAAAGCAGTCAGACGTTCTTTGTCTGTACTGGTGGCGTGTGTTCCTGCTGCAAAAGAGAAGAGCAAAAAGCCTGTTACTGCTGATATTATCGCAATTTTTCTCAAAGTAAAAGATATGTTTTTGTTAGTTCATCCGCAAATGTAATGATAAAACTAAAAAAACAAAAGTATTTGTTGGATAAAAACTGCAATTACTTAATTATAATCATCAATAAAGCTCTAAACCGAATTCTTCTTTCAATTGCATTAAGGCATTATTCTTTTGTGCCATCAACTGGAATTTCTCCACACGGCTGTATGCGCGCACTTTTTCAGTAGGGGCACTGACGCGGACAGTCATCGTTGCTTTGCTGTTTTTCAGTCGTTTGCGTAAGTAGCCTTGCAGGGTAGGGATCAGGTCTGTGAATTCTTTGGCTGCAATATCATTTTCCACTACGGCCTCAAATGTAGTTGCATTCAGCATTGTCAGGCGAATAACCTGCATACGCTTGGCAAGGGCGGTTTGCTCTTGGGGCAAGCGTCCGGCGTACTCCTGCCAATAGTAGTTGACATCCTTTTCATTGAAGATAAAATCTTCTTCAGGCTGTGCATTTTGCTGTACTGCTGATGCTGCAGCTTGTTTTTTTTCTTCTTCTTCACCCCGTGGATGCTTGATTGAGACTCCTAAACCAGACATCTTCATAACAGGGATTTTCTTTTCCTCTTTTCCTTGTGCCATTAATACGGCAGTAGGAGTGGGGCGCATGGCAACTGTTTGCGAACCAAAAGGCTGTTGGACTTGCGGAGATGCAGGGGTAGCTTGGGCTGCAGGAGCTTGTTGCACCGGCTGGGATTGTGCCGGAGTGGCAGTTACTGTTTGCGGTTGGGGCATAGCATGTGCGGCCTGTGGCTGCTGAGCGGCGGCAGGCTGCGAGAATATGGGTTTGATAGATTGTTTAGGGCCACGCCCACCACTGACCTCGTCCCCCTCGGCGGTAAGCTGGGCAATCTGTATCAGAGTCAGTTCCACCAGTAACCGCTTATTTTTACTGGCGCGGTAATTTAAATCGCAATCATTACAAAGTTTCATAGCGCGATACAGGAAAGGCAGCGGACATTTCTGTGCCTGTGCCTGGTAGCGCTCCCGGATGCTGGCACCCACTTCAAGTAGTGACAGGGTGGCGGGATCTTTGCTCACAAGTAAATCACGGAAGTGGGATGACAATCCTGTTACGAAATGGCTGGCATCGAAACCTTTATTCAGCACATCATTCAGTAACAGCAATGCATCGCTGATCTGGTTTGCCAGAAAATGATCCGTCAAGCGAAAATAATATTCGTAGTCCAGTACATTCAGGTTCTCAATTACACTTTTGTAACTGATGTGCCCACCGGTGAAGCTGACTACCTGGTCGAAAATAGACAAAGCATCACGCATGCCGCCGTCAGCTTTCAGTGCAATGACATTCAAGGCTTCCGGTTCGGCAGTAATTCCTTCTTTTGAAGCAACATATGCCAGATGGGCAACCGTATCATCCACATTGATGCGGTTAAAGTCATATATCTGGCAACGGGACAAGATAGTAGGCAGAATCTTGTGCTTTTCTGTAGTTGCCAGGATAAAGATGGCATGACGGGGTGGTTCTTCCAGTGTTTTCAGGAAAGCGTTGAAAGCCGAAGCGGACAACATGTGTACCTCGTCGATGATATATACTTTATATTTTCCTATCTGGGGCGGAATACGCACCTGTTCCACCAGTTGGCGGATATCGTCAACGGAGTTGTTGGATGCGGCATCCAGTTCATGGATGTTGTATGACCGCTGTTCGTTGAACGCTGTACACGATTCACATTGGTTGCACGCTTCACCTTCTGCAGTAGGACTCATACAGTTGATGGTCTTGGCGAAGATGCGGGCGCAAGTAGTCTTTCCCACACCGCGCGGACCGCAGAACAGGTAGGCATGTGCCAGTTTGCCGGTAGCGATGGCATTTTTCAGCGTAGTGGTCAGGGCACGTTGTCCCACTACCGACTCAAAGGTCGTAGGGCGATATTTTCGTGCCGATACGATATAATTTTCCATGATTTGGGATATTCTTGTCCATTACAATTTGTGCAAATGTACATAAAAAAAAGGAATTTCTCAGTTATTCCTCTTATCTTTGTAGGCGAAGAATCCCCTCCCGGTTTCTTTTTAATTATTAATTCTTTAATTATTAATTTGTTTATCAATGGATAAATTAGCGACACTTTGGGCTTTTGTCCGCAGGCGTAAATACTTGATTACGTTTGCTGCATTTGTAGTGGTTGTAGGTTTTCTGGATGAAAACAGCATCGTGCGCCGTATGGGTTATGCGAATGAAATCAGTCGCCTGAATTCTGAGATTGAGAAATACCGGGCAGAATATGAAGAGAATACAGAACGGCTGAACGAACTGGCTGTAGATTCCGGTGCCATCGAGCGTATTGCGCGTGAGAAGTACCTGATGAAGAAACCGAATGAGGATATTTACGTATTTGAAGAAGACATCGAAAAATGAAATCCCTGATACCTGCTTTGTTTACTGTAGGCGCTTTGATGGTACTGTTTGGTGCTACCGTCTACATCACCGGCTGGGAGGTTGCTCCCTATGTTTATACAATCGGTGCTACTATGGTGGCATTGGCCCAGATCAATTCTCCTTCCAAGAGTAGTAGGGCCAATGTAAAACGCCTCCGCCGCCAACAGATTTTCGGTGCGTTGCTATTGGTGCTCACCGGCGCATTCATGTTCTTCACTCACGGAAATGAGTGGATTGTGTGTCTGACGGTTGCCGCCATACTTGAGCTATACACTGCTATCCGTATTCCACAGGAGGAGGCTAAAGAATAATATATTAAAAAGTAAATCCCACTCCAATATAGTATCCCAGCTTCTTGGACTGATTCGAATAGTTAAGTTCCGCTTCGATGGGTCCTATAATACTGTTGTAGCAATATCCTATGCTGCCTCCCGCCAATCCATGGGTATTTGTTCCACCAAACAGATTTTCTATTTTGTTGGCTGTCCGTCCGTAACTGCCCCGCACTACGATGTACTGGTTCTTGTAAGTTCGTGCTCTGACTCCCAACATCCCCGTCAGCATAGCATCCGGACTTATTTCGATGTGATTGATACCCGTGAAAGGAATTTGTTGTTCCATGTATCTTCCCGGTACATTTCCACCTACAAAGTTCGATATCGCCAGCGATTGCGTATTTTTTCCAACTACCCTGCCATATACCGACGGCATGATGGTAAATACCCGGTTCGGTGAGAAATATCCGCTCCAATGTGTCTGAAATACCGATACGGGACTACCCGAACCGTAAGCTATCATGTTATCCGTATAGAGCCTGTACGATGCTTCCCATTCCATTCCCTGCGTGGAGAACCGTTGGTTATTCAGACTATTGTACATGACACTGACCTGATAACTGAGCAAAGCCTTGTCACTTGATTTGGTAATAGAGGCGTCCGGTCCCGACGGCCAGTCGTGATAATTATACTTCTCGAAATGAATACCTGCCTTGACGAGTAACCAGCACCAGCTTTTCGTAAATCCTATCCAAGCCATGTGATGCACATAAGTCAGATTCATCAGCCGGTCACCTTCTTTATAAAGATTGAAGTCATTATATCCTATCTGATATCCTGTACTGAGGTCCCAATTATTGCGTAGTGAGTACGTGTACTCCAGTTGTCCGAAAGTCCGCTTGCCCAGACGGGTAGTGGCGCTTAGTTGCGATTTCTTCTGTTTTCCGAGATATGCCCTTGCATTCAGTAACAATACGGCTAACTCTTCATTATCAAATCTGCCTCCTATATTTATAGTGTTCACCGGCTTTTCATGCGGAGTAATTTGTGCTACGGAGGGGATCGTATCCAGCATGGTGCGCGTTGGTATTTTGAAAGGACCGGGATATTCTGCGCGATACTCCGTGCCGATACCTATTTCTTTTTTCAGTGCAATCAGTTTTTCCCAATCTTTCATGGCGGCCTCTTTGCCCCTGCGCATCAATGTGTCCAATGCTTCAGAGTTGAAACTTGCTGCCGAGTATCCATCCACATCTACCTGTATGTGTATGTTACTATCCTTTACATTTTTTCTGTAGCTTTCTTCCCCCACCAGGTTTATAATTTGTCCCAGCACGCTCGAGAGGCTTGTCAGCTCATCCGCTTTCATTAATGGATTCTGTACATCGACTCCGATAATAATTTCCGCTCCCATTTGCCGGGCTATATCTACGGGGTAATTATCTATCAGTCCACCGTCTACCAGCACCTTGCCATTGAGATAAACCGGGGCAAATACCCCCGGAATAGACATGCTGGCACGCATTGCAGTGGCCAGTATACCGTTGTGGAAAACGACCTTGCTGCCATTTACTATGTTGTCCGATACGCAAGCGAATGGGATGGGGAGCCGGTTGAAGGAGATAGAGTCATGATAACCCACTGTCAATTCGGAAAGCAACTGTGATATGTTTCTTCCTTTTATAATCCCTGCATCGGATACATGCGCTGATTTTCCGGCAATCGGAACAGAGAGCAAGTACTGTTCTTCCTTTAGCTTTTCGCTCAGCAATGTAGTTTCCGGATCGGGGGTATCAGACAGCAGAAACTTCCAGTTTTGTGCATTGACAATGCTATCCAATTGCTGTGGGGTGTAGCCGATAGAGTATAGTCCGCCGACGAGGGCTCCCATACTGGTACCTACTACATAATCTATCGGTATTCCGGCTTCTTCTATCACTTTCAGCGCTCCGATGTGCGCCACGCCTTTGGCGCCACCGCCACTCAGTACTACTCCGACTTTTTTGCGGTTCTGCGCTCCGAGCGTACAGGCGGAAAGCAGGGCAATTATTAATAAGGACAAAGATTTATATTTCATAATTGGTGATTTGTTACTAATCGTTCAGATAAGTAACAAATAAAGTAGGCAAATAGATTTATATTACCACCTTATCACTCCTTTATTCCTTTCTTTTCCATAATGAATCTCACCCTTCCCTCTCACTCCTATACCGTATCGGTGATGTTCCCAAATGCCCCTTCACATACTTCCCGAAAAAGGATTGATTCGGGAAGTTGAATTCTTCTGCAATTTCTTTGATGGATTTATCCGAATGTTTCAGCCGGTATTTGATGTGCTCTATGGCAGTCTCATTTATCAGGTCCAGTGGAGCCCTGCCGCACGCTTGCTTAATGACCTTTGAAAAATGCTTGGGCGTATAGCAAAGTGCATCGGCAAAGTAAGTCACAGAACGATGCATACCATTATCTTTCGACAGTAATTCCATGAATTTCCGTAGAATATGGTCAGCCTGCTTGATGCCTTCTTTCGAAAACGCTTTCTCTGAGTCGGCAATTTCCTTGTTGAGATAACCCAGCATCTCGCAGAAAAGAGCAGAAAACAGATGTTGTACTACTGCTTTGTGGTAACAATGAGGCTCATCATTAATCTTTGCCATAATTAGCTCTCCGTAGTATTTAAAAATGCTGTTATCATTCTCTCTGCTAATAGATTTTATCGGATTGTTGTGGATATGAATGGCGGTATCCCATGTGTCTTTTTCTACCTTGAGGATACGTTGCAGGAAACGGGTGGAGAACCCCGCAAGCCTTATCTTATATTTAGGACTCATCATCGTATGTCCGATAATGGTGTTAGGGAGACCCAGTAGTAAATCGCCCGGTTGCAATTGGTAAGTCTTATTGTTGATGTCCAGTTGAATGCATCCTTCTATGCAGACGGCAATGAGGAAACATTCCAGTCTGACTATCTCATTACTATAAGGTATTCCATCCAGACTGTTCACTATCGCGAAGTCATCGTCTAAATAGTCAAGAATATGCTGACTGTTCTTAAAGTCTTCAATGGTAACGGTCTTAATGTTCTCTTTTTCCATATTATTTCCTTTTTTCTTTTTGCAAAGTTGGTGAATTATGAGGAAAACAGGATGTCCTATAAGCCTTTAATTTTGTCCTATATGTTGCTTATTGATAATTAGTTAGCATTGAAAATGGTAAATAACGAAAATGGAACATTCTTGGGGGAAAATTGGTCACTATACCCTTGTTCCTTTCTCCTACATTTGTCCCAGTTTTAACAAATGACAATTAAGAGAAAGTATGATTACAGTGAACAAAAAATGGTTACGGCTGATAGGGATTGTCGGTTGTACAGTGTGGATGGCATCTTGTAAGCAGGCAACAGATGCGGGAGTGAAACCTTCTTATGCAACTATGAAAGTAGAAGTGGCGGATAAGGAGCTTTCCACCTCATATTCGGCTACTATTCGCGGGCGGCAGGATATCGACATCTATCCGCAGGTATCGGGTACTATCGAAAAACTTTGTGTAACCGAAGGGCAGACAGTGCGTCGCGGACAATTACTTTTCGTTATCGATCAGATTCCGTACAGAGCTGCGCTCAAAACTGCCACCGCCAACGTAGAGGCTGCACGTGCTGCAATGGCTACCGCCGAACTCACCTACAAGAGTAACAAAGAACTGTATGCGCAAAAAGTAGTTTCAGAGTTCAGCCTGAAAACGGCTGAGAATACATTCCTCACCGCCAAAGCACAATTGACGCAGGCCGAGGCACAGGAAACAAATGCCCGCAACAACCTCTCCTATACTGAAGTGAAAAGTCCCAGTGACGGAGTGGTGGGTGCATTGCCCTATCGTGCAGGTGCATTGGTAAGTGCCAACATACCTTATCCGTTGACTACGGTTAGTGATAACTCGGATATGTATGTCTATTTCTCCATGAACGAAAATCAGTTGTTGGCTCTTACCCGCCAGTACGGCAGCATGGACGAAGCATTGAAGAACATGCCGGAAGTGGAATTGGTATTGAATGATAATTCGGTATATAATAAGAAAGGTATAATAGAATCCATCAGCGGAGTTATCGACCGCCAGACAGGTACTGTAATGGCGCGTGTAGTATTTCCTAATGAATCACGCCTGCTTCATAGCGGAGCGTCCGGTACGGTAGTGGTACCGAGCATTTATAAAGATTGTATTGCCATTCCGCAGGGAGCCACAGTGCAGATGCAGGATAAAGTTGTAGTATATAAGGTAGTGGATGGTAAAGCCGTCTCTACGCTGGTCACAGTATCCGGCATCAGCGACGGGCGCGAATATGTGGTGCTGAGCGGACTGAACCCCGGTGATGAAATCGTATCAGAAGGTGCCGGGTTGATGCGTGAGGGTACGCAAGTTAAATAAGGAGGAGATTAAATTATGAAAGGAAACATATTTATAAAGCGGCCGGTGATGGCTATATCCATCTCCGTGCTGATTCTGGTCATAGGGCTTATTTCGCTCCTTACGCTGCCGGTAGAGCAGTATCCTGACATTGCGCCTCCTACGGTATATGTAAGCGCCCAATATACGGGTGCCGATGCTGAGGCAGTGATGAACAGTGTTATCATGCCGTTGGAAGAAAGTATCAATGGTGTGGAGAATATGATGTATATCACTTCCACAGCTTCCAATTCCGGTCTGGCTATTATACAGGTTTACTTCAAACAAGGCACCGACCCCGACATGGCGGCGGTAAATGTACAGAACCGTGTGGCCAAGGCACAGGGATTGCTGCCCGCCGAGGTAACTAAAATCGGTGTAAGCACGCAGAAACGTCAGACTAGCTTCCTACAGATCGGTGCTATGGTCTGCAACGATGGACGTTACGATCAGACCTTCCTTGCCAACTATCTGGATATTAACGTACTTCCCCAGATCAAACGTATCGAAGGGGTAGGAGACGTTATGGAGTTGGGTGATACCTATAGTATGCGTATCTGGCTGAAGCCGGAGCGGATGGCACAATACAGCCTGGTTCCCTCGGACATAACGGCCGTGTTGGGCGAACAGAACATTGAAGCTCCTACCGGTTCGTTGGGCGAAAGTTCCAAGAATGTGTTCCAGTTTACTATGAAATACCGCGGTCGGTTGAAGAGCGTGGAAGAATTTCAGAATACGGTGATCCGTTCGCAGAGCGACGGCTCTGTGCTCCGCCTGAAAGACGTGGCCGATGTGCAACTGGGCACGATGACCTATAGTTTCCGTAGTGAAATGGATAGTAAACCTGCCGTTCTCTACATGGTATTCCAGACGGCAGGTTCCAATGCAACCGCAGTGAATAAAGAAATCACCGCCCAGATGAAGCAAATGGAAAAGAATCTTCCGGAGGGAACGGAATTCATCACGATGATGAGTTCGAACGACTTTCTTTTCGCTTCTATCCATAATGTGGTGGAAACACTGATTATTGCTATCCTTCTGGTTATTCTGGTGGTGTACTTCTTCTTGCAGGATCTCAAAAGTACGCTCATTCCGTCCATCTCCATCATCGTGTCGCTGGTGGGTACATTCGCCTGCCTGGTGGCTGCCGGATTCAGTCTCAACATCCTGACGCTGTTTGCATTGGTGCTTGCCATCGGTACGGTGGTGGATGATGCCATTGTGGTGGTGGAAGCGGTGCAATCCAAGTTCGATGCCGGATATAAATCGGCTTATCTCGCTACCAAAGATGCGATGGGAGATGTAACGATGGCTATCGTTTCCTGTACCTGTGTGTTCATGGCTGTGTTTATTCCTGTGACGTTCATGGGTGGAACTTCCGGTGTGTTCTATACACAGTTTGGTATCACGATGGCAACTGCCGTAGGTATCTCTATGATTTCGGCTCTGACGTTGTGTCCGGCTCTGTGTGCCATCATGATGCGCCCGTCGGACGGAACCAAGAGCGCCAAGAGTATCAACGGCCGGGTGCGTGCAGCTTACAATGCTTCATTCAATGCCGTGCTGGGTAAATATAAGAAAGGTGTGATGTACTTCATCCGTCACCGCTGGATGGTGTGGACCTCATTGATAGCTGCTGTTGTGTTGCTGGTTTATCTGATGAGTACTACTAAGACAGGGCTTGTTCCGCAGGAAGACCAGGGCGTCATCATGGTGAACGTCAGCATCTCTCCGGGAAGCACGCTCGATGAAACAACGAGAGTAATGGACAAGCTGGAAAGTATTCTTCAGGATACGCCCGAAATAGAACATTATGCCCGCGTAGCAGGCTATGGGCTTATATCCGGCCAAGGAACTTCTTACGGTACCATTATTGTCCGTCTGAAGGACTGGAGCGAGCGAAAAGGAAAAGATCATAGTTCGGATGCGGTGGTTGCCCGCCTCAATGGGCAGTTCTACGGTATCAAGGAAGCACAAGTATTCAGTTTCCAGCCGGGTATGATTCCGGGTTATGGTATGGGTAACTCTATCGAGCTGAACCTTCAGGACAGGACCGGTGGCGATATGGCAACGTTCTACCAGGCGGTAATAGACTATTTGGGTGCCTTGAACCAGCGTCCCGAAGTAGATATGGCTTATACCGCTTACGCCATTAACTTCCCGCAGGTATCGGTAGAAGTCGATGCAGCCAAATGTAAGCGTGCAGGAATTTCTCCGGGTGCAGTGCTCGATGCATTGGGCAGCTACTGTGGTGGTGCATACATTTCCAACTATAACCAGTTTGGTAAAGTGTATCGTGTGATGATGCAGGCTTCACCTGAGTATCGCCTGGACGAGCAGTCACTGGACAACATGTTTGTACGCAATGGCGCAGAAATGGCTCCGGTAAGCCAGTTCGTGACACTGAAGAAAGTGTTGGGGCCGGAAACTACCAACCGTTTCAACCTCTACAGCTCCATTGCAGCCAATGTGAACCCTGCCGAAGGTTACTCTTCGGGTGAAGTGCAAAAGGCTATCGAAGAAGTGGCTGAACAGGTTCTGCCTACGGGCTACGGATATGAATACGGAGGTATGGCTCGTGAAGAAGCAAGTACCGGTGGCGGACAGACGATTTTCATCTATGCCATTTGTGTATTCCTGATCTATCTGATTCTGGCATGTCTTTACGAGAGTTTTCTGGTACCGTTTGCCGTTATCTTCTCCGTTCCGTTCGGGTTGATGGGATCGTTCCTCTTTGCCAAGTTCCTCGGACTTGAAAACAACATCTATCTGCAAACGGGTGTGATTATGTTGATCGGTCTGCTGGCCAAGACGGCTATCCTGATTACGGAATATGCCATAGAGCGTCGCCGTAAGGGTATGGGTATTGTGGAATCTGCTTACTCTGCCGCACAAGTCCGTCTGCGTCCTATCCTGATGACGGTACTGACGATGATCTTCGGTATGCTTCCGTTGATGTTCTCTTCCGGTGCAGGTGCCAATGGTAACAGTTCACTGGGTACGGGTGTTGTAGGCGGTATGCTTGTCGGAACGCTGGCTCTGCTCTTCGTGGTACCTGTGTTCTACATCATCTTCGAGTTCCTGCAGGAAAAAATCCGTCCGCCGATGGAAGAAGAAGCAGACGTGCAGGTGTTGCTTGAAAAGGAGAAGAGTGAAGCTGAACGAAGTAGTAAATAAATGAAAGGAGGAATGATGTATCAAGGTGAAATATTCTGGATAGAGCAGGTGGTGGCATATTGCATTGCCTTGATTCTATGGTGCATTATTGATAAGATCAATTCCCGGAAACATATTAAAGATACTGAAGAATGAAAAAACAAATCATCACATTAGCTGTCACCGGCCTGTTGCTGAGCGGTTGTGGCATCTATACCAAATACGAGCCCGTTACTTCTGTCCCCGACCAGCTTTATGGTGGGGAAGTAGTGGCCGAAGACACTGCCAGTCTGGGTAATATGGATTGGCGGGAGCTCTTTACCGATCCTCATTTGCAATCCCTCATCGAGCAGGGATTGCAGAATAACACCGACTATCAGTCTGCCGAGCTTCGCGTAGAAGAGGCACAGGCCACGCTGATGTCTGCCAAGCTTGCTTTCCTGCCTGCTTTTGCTCTTGCTCCGCAGGGCACTGTGAGCAGCTTCGATACGCATAAGGCTACACAGGCTTATTCACTGCCCGTTACCGCCAGTTGGGAACTGGATGTTTTCGGCCGTATGCGCAATGCCAAGAAGCAGTCCAAGGTATTGTATGCCCAGAGCCAGGACTACCGCCAGGCTGTGCGTACCCAATTGATTGCAGGAATAGCCAATACTTACTATACGCTGTTGATGCTGGACGAGCAACTCGCCATCTCCCGGCAGACGGAAGAGGCATGGAAAGAAACCGTGGCATCTACCCGCGCCCTGATGAACGCCGGAATGGCGAATGAATCGGCCGTATCGCAGATGGAAGCTACTTACTATCAGGTACAAGGCTCTGTGCTCGACTTGCAGAAGCAGATCAGCCAGACCGAGAACAGTCTTGCCCTTTTGCTTGCCGAAACACCCCGTCACTACGAACGTGGCAGCTTGCAGCAGCAGCAATTCCCCGCCGACTTCTCGGTAGGTATTCCTGTGCAGATGCTTTCCGGCCGACCGGATGTCCGTAGTGCCGAACGTTCGCTCGAGGCAGCATTCTATGGTACGAATCAGGCTCGTTCTGCTTTCTATCCTTCCATTACTTTAAGTGGAAATGCCGGTTGGACGAACTCGGCAGGAAGCATGATTCTCAATCCGGGCAAGTTTCTGGCATCTGCTGTAGCTTCATTGACGCAGCCGCTTTTCAATCGGGGGCAGGTTGTGGCTCAATACCGCATTGCCCGTGCACGGCAGGAAGAGGCTGCACTTGGTTTCCAGCAGAGCTTGCTCAATGCAGGTAGTGAGGTGAACGATGCCTTGACGGCTTACCAGACCAGCCAGGGGAAGAAACTACTGTTGGATAAACAGGTTGCTTCTCTGCAAACTGCCCTGAAAAGTACTTCTTTGCTGATGGAACATGGTAACACCACCTATCTGGAAGTGCTTACGGCCCGGCAGACTTTGCTAAGTGCGCAACTGTCGCAAACTGCCAATCATTTTACCGAAATACAAAGCTTAATTAATCTGTTCCAAGCATTGGGAGGAGGACAAGACTAAATCTCTGTATTATACTCTCTTTCTGTTACATTACTTCTATGAAAGAAGAGTCGCCCGGAAGGTGTTCCGTGGCGGCTCTTTGTGTTTTGATGTTTATCCGATAAAATTACGATCTATCTGCTATTGTCCTATTTTAAATATTTATATAAAGAAGGTTTATACATATACACGTACCTTATTATCTATCTTTCCTTTTTTTATTGTCAGTGTTTTGCAAGGTGAAAAAACTGAGTATAAAATCCTGCGAAATTACGATATTCCGGTGAAGTATTACTAATTTTGTATTCGATATGTTATCATATTATAAATAAACAATTTTCAAATAGTACAATTATGGCTAAAAAAATCCTATTGAGGATGTGAAGCTTTTCCGCGGGAAAGGTTTTCATGTTGTTTTTGAGAAAGAGAGTGAAGAATTGCATCGCGCAATGGAGTGTTTGTCGCAGTGTCACAGTTGTTTACGTGTGGAGTATGAAGAGCGCGTACTTTTCTTGATTCCATTTGTACATCTGCTTGTCAGCCGGAATGGGGGAGAAGGATTGCATGGAGCCCGCTTGCTTGCTAATACTTTACATCTGCTTATAAACTTCATGGATGCGGACGGTAGTGGTAATGTGTTGAATGTCAAAAGCATTGAAGATGAACTGTATAAGTTGTATTCTGAACTTTATCCAAAGGAGTGATTTCTTCTTCTTCTTTTGACTTTCAAATAGGGTAAAAACGGCTTTTTTCGCGAAAAGCCGTTTTTGGTATATTGGTGTATATATCGGATCTTTGCAGAGTCAAAAAGATAAATTATTTAAAACAGAATTAAGCAGAAATGAATAAGCACTTTTACCTTAAACATGAGATTATGGCTTTCAATGATCCCCGCATCCAGAACAT
>NZ_MSHA01000088.1:0-10048 GCF_001940965.1 Bacteroides sp. Phil13
TACACAAAATTGTGGACAGTGTCGCCCTTTTTTTTATAAAAGCGGGTGACCACAAATCACTTGCAATCACCCGATATCTTGCATTTTCTTTGTTTTCAGAAAATGTGAGTAAAGAGAGAATTTATAGTTTTTTATTTCATAGGTTCTACAGTATATCCCTGCTGTTTCAGCAGATTCAGGACTCCGTTAGTTCCCGGCAGGTGGCCTGCACCAACAACAAAGAGGGTGGGAGCATCCTTCATGAGAGCAGGCATTTTTTCAATCCATGCTTTGTTACGGTTATCCAGCAGGGCTTCCATTTCGCCCGGTTGCGGATCGCACGAGTTACCATCACGTTCTTCCATCAGCTTCAGCATTTCATCCAGGTTCTGAGTCTTGTATGCATTGTTGAGACGTTTAGTTTGTTCCATAGCTTTATCTATGTCACTTACGAGGCAATAGAGTAAGTTTGCCTGACGCTGTAGAGTCTGACCTTTAAAGAGCATATCTAACTGGGATTGCGGGGTTTCCAAACCACCTACCTTCTTGCCACTTTGCAATGCTTGCTGCTGGAAGTAAGTATCTAATTGCTCCTGTGGATTGAAACCACCCAGATGCTTCATGCATAATATCAAGGTCAGTTGTTGGGTAATGGCAGCGGGTTTTAATTTGCCCAACATGGCTATATCTGCCATCAGGTTCTCTTTCACTACCTTGCCTACTACTTCATATTGTTCCGGGGTAAAAAGTTTCTGGAGAGTGGTGTCGCCTGCCATCATCATACTTTGTTGCATCACCTGCATAAACTCGGGTGACATCATATCGGACATGACTACTTCTCCGTATACCTGAGTAGTACCTTCTACGGCTTGTGGCAATCCGGCAATGCTATCTTTGATGCTGAGAGATGCCAGATGGTGGGTACCTAAAATGTATGAGGGTTTTTCTTGTCCGTTACCGGAAATTTTCCAAAGTAATTGTGCGTTGCTGTTCAGCGCAAGGCTGATAAAGAGAAGGATACTTAAAATCTTTTTCATCGTTTTTCCTTTTTAAAGTTTCATTTGAACTATAAGTCGGGGAGGGAAAGGAAAAATCACAGGGGAAGAAAAAAGATTCTTATTTTACTCTGCCGCCGCAAAGCCAGTATTGTGTATAGTATTGTTCGTTGAGGCTACTGACAATAACTCCTTTGCTGGTACTTGAATGAATAAATTTCCCGTTTTTGAGATAGATACCCACGTGTGCCACCCTCTTCTTGGATGCACGGCTAGTGAAAAACACCAAATCTCCCTCACGCAAATTGCGGCGGGAGACTTTGTTACTTTCCTTAAGTTGACCATCTGTGCTTCTAGCCAAACGGATATTATATACTTCTTTATAGAGTTGCGATACCAGTCCGGAACAATCTACTCCGTGCTTGTTGTCACCACCTGCGCGGTAGCGGACACCCATCCACTCCGCAGAGGCAATGTACAATTTGTGGTTATCTTCCATATTTATGTCAACACCCATGCGGACAGAAGCTTTTGCCAGTGCCTTGTAATTGAGCCGGGGCGCTGATGTATGGCATGAGCTTAAACTGAATGTCAATCCGATGAGGGCAACTATATATAAGAAGTATTTTTTCATTCCTGTTTTTCTTTCTTTTCCGGTTGAGCAGAAGGCTCTTCAGTAATAGGTTCCTCTGCAATAGTTTCTTCAATGATTGTTTCCTGAAGAGGTGTTTCTTCAATCACTGTTTCTGCCAGTTCTTCCTCAATTTCTTCTTCAACTCTGATATTGAAGTAGTCTTCAAGTTCTTTCTCTGCTGAGTTATGTTCATTTTGTATGTCACGGATGATGACACCATTTTCCAGCAAAGCAATGCGAGGACATACGTCTACTGTATGGTTCAGGTTGTGGCTTGAAATGATGACCGTGGCATGGTGATCTTCATTATACTTCTTCAACAGGTGCTTGATGATGGATTGTGAACTCGGATCAAGAAAGTTGAACGGTTCGTCCAGAATCAACAATTGCGGATGATGCAACATAGCGGAAATAATACCGATTTTTTGCTTGTTTCCGGCAGAGAAGTTACGGATGAACTTCTTTTGTCCGATAACCTCGTTATTCATGAATCGTTCGAAAGGAAGCAGGCGTTCATCTACTTCTTCTTTCTTCAGATCGTACATTTTACCAATGAAGTAGAAATACTCTTCGGGAGTAAGGTAATCGATCAGGAAGCCATCATCGATGAAAGCGCTGGTGAATTGTTTCCAGTCTTCGCTTTTGGATACATCGATATCATTGATGGTTACCGTGCCTTGATCTGCTTGCAGTAAGTCCAGCATCAGGCGGAAAAGGGTGGTTTTACCGGCTCCGTTGTTACCTACCAAACCCAGCATGTCACCTTGTTCTATGACATATTTCTCAATATCTACGGCTTTCTTTTGGCCGAAGTTTTTTTGAAGATTGTTTATCTCTATCATATTCGTAATTATTTTTGTCTACTATCGTGAAATCCTTCCATATTCTTATACCGGCGCTTCATGAAGCGATGGTATACATTTCTTAACCACCATCTTGAAGTTAGGATAAATACAAGACCGATACCTATAAGTACCCATGGTGTAGCTTCTTTGCCAACCGTTACCTTTAACCCGAACATCAGTAGTAGGGGCACACCGAATGCACCAGCTGAAATAAGATTCTGTAATCCTGTTCCCACGTTTTGGCGACCGGTCATTTTGGCATTCAGATTGAGGGTCTTGTTATTGTACACTGCCAGTTGGAACATGCAGAAATAGACGCAGCCTGGAACAAATACAAGCCATGAGATACATTGCAAAACAGATACCCTACCTGTCACCATACCGGGGATCATCAGTATAAACGGAATGATCAGAGCCAGACTATATAAAATATATTTAGCACGTAGTAACGAATAGATGGATTCTTTACGACTCATTAGCCCGTCAATGTAGTTGCCTTCGTAGCTCATTAGAGGCGAGAGGAACAGAATACCGAAGATGATATAGTTGTAAAGCACGAAGAAGTCGCGTGCCCCTCCCTCATAAAGATCAGAAAAACTGATAATGAGGCTAAAAGCTAATACTACAGCAGTGATGTTATAGAGTGATTTTTTGCAGACTTTATTACGAAGCAACAGCTTCAACTCTAACCGGATATATTCACCGATTTCACCATAACGATCCAGAAATTTGTATTCGGATACAGTCTTTACTTGTACGGTTGTATCTTCTACCTTGTTTAGTTCGTTATAGACTAATCTTTGCATGATACTCCTGTTAATGAACCACATGATAGCAATGGCTACCAAAACTCCGATAAACGTCAGTATATTTCCGGTGATGAATCCTTCACCCAAATTGACTGAAAAGGCAAATATCGGGCTGTTGTCCGGAATGAAAAGTGCAGCAGCAATACCACCATATAGGGCTACCGGTAGAAGGAACCACCAGATGCGTTCGTCCATCAACGTACGGCACAATAAATACCAGTAATTATTGAATACGATGAGTAGCCAGATACCAATACAATAAGTCAACACACCTGCCACTCCATAAAACTTAGTAACTGTGATGATAGCAAATGGAACAAACAGGAAGAGCCAGAGCAGATTGAAGCTGTTAAGCCCGGAACGCAGGAGAAGGAAGTCAATCAGACGACTCCGTTTTACGGGAAGCAGTAAGTAGGGTTTGACTTCCTGTGTAGGTGTCTTCAGGAAAGGCAAGCGCAGAAGAAAGTCGAGGGCGAGCACAAATATGAGTCCGCTGTTCATTACATGGTAGGCTTCTCTGGCTCCACCATCGAAAGCAAAGGCGAAAGTTGTTCCGAAGAATATGAGATAAGCTGCCCAGAACACACTCATGAAGTACATCCAAAACTTTCCGAACTTGCTCTTCTCGTACATCGGATGCCGCTTTTCTGCTAACTTTCCATGTTTACGTAGCTCAAGAAATAGATTCATGTCTTTAGTGATTAGTCGTTAGTGATTAATTGGTGATTAAGGAGGCAGTGATTAGTGATGAGTGAACATACGGTTCTTATCACTAATCACTTGCCTATTATCACTTCTTAGGTACCGTCATCGTTACCTCGATCTCATTACCTTGTTTCAGCAAGTCGGCTGCAAACTTCTGGATATCTTTGGCAGTGATGCTGTTTACGATATCTGTATATCCTTGCGTCATATCCATATTATAGTAGAAGTAATCGTTCAGGTTGTTCAGCCAGTATGCATTTTCCTTTTGGTTATCGGCGTATTTTTTCAACATGTACTCTTTCACCTTCTGTAAATGTACATCAGACGGTCCTTCTGCTGCCAGTTTCTTCAGCTCGTCTACTACGATACCGGCTAGTTTATCTTTCTTCTCAGGATCGGTCTGGAAGACAATCTGCATCAGCAATTGTTCTTTCGGATACTTCTGTAGGCTACCCATGCAATTTACACCGTATGTACCACCTTCTTTTTCGCGTACTTCTTCAGTATAAACCATGTTCAGCACCTGAGTCATATAGCTCAACAGAATTTCATTCTTCAATGTATAAGGAGTTTTTCCGGTATACAGGAATACGATAGTTGCCATCGGAGTTTGTTGTTCTTTGGCAAATTCGTTCTTGTATGTACCTTTGCGGATCTCCATCTTGGTATCCTTGAAAGTCTCTTTACGATTGATGGCAGGCAATGCACCCAGATATTCTGCAATCAGCGGCTTGGCTGTTTCCAGGTCAATGTTTCCAACGAAATAGAATGTAAAGTCGCTGGCATCTTTGAAACGGTCATTATACATTTCCAGAATACGGTCATAGTCGATCTGATCTACCATTTCCGGTTTCATTATTACCACGCGCGGGTGGTTGTTGTACATAGCCTTCTGCAATGTGTCGTTGATAGAAGAAAGCGGATTAGCCTGTGCACTTTCCAGTTCAGCCTTTGTACGGTTCTTATAAGACTCGAATGCTTCCATGTCCTTGCGGGGAGCGGTGAATGTGAGATAGGTCAACTGCATCATGGTCTCGAAGTCCTTCGGGGAACAAGTTCCGAATACATTTTCAGTAGTGGCACCCAGTCCGGCACGAACAGAAACTTTCTTTCCGGCCAATACCTTTGTAAGGTCTACCTGACTGAAGTTACCCAAACCACCTACAGCAACCACATTGTCCATAACGGCAAAGTTCAGTGCATCCTTATCGGGGAAAAGAGATTTGCCACCCAGACTAGTTCCTTTCATGCGGATCTCATCTGCCTTGAAATCGGTTTTCTTGACGTAAACAGTTACACCGTTGGACAGAACAAGTTTTGTACTACCATAGATTTCACCTTCTTTCTCAGATACGATTTTGCCGCCTTTCGGTGCTTCTTTCATCAGAGGTTCATCAGAAACCTTGTCGACATACGGTTGCAGATCGAGACTCTTCATGCCTTTCAGCAGAGCAATAACTTCTTCTTTCTGCGGATATTTTAATCCTTCTTTTTCAGGACCGGCAATGATAACTACCTGGTTGCTGTCCGGAACGAGTTGCTGGATTGCCATGTTTATAGCCTGTACCGGGAGGTTAGGAGCTAACTGGTTCATCATGGCATATTCTGTTTCAATACCGGGGATAGGTTCGGCATCCAGGAAGTTACGTACATACTCACGTACATAAGAACCGTGTTTGGTCTTCTCACGCTCATTGTATGCAGATTCCAGACGTTGCAGATAGTTAGCGCGGGCACGGGCATATTCAGACTCTGTGAAACCGAAACGACGGGCGCGTTCTGCTTCCTGTAACAGGACTTTCAAGGCTTTTTCGATGCCGTCTGCTTTACTTGAAGCAGAGAGGTTGAGTGCTTCTTTCGTTTTCGCTACAAAGAAATTACCATAACTGCTATATGCACGGGTAAACGGCGGATTAGCGCTCTGGGTCAGTTCACTCAGACGTGCGTTCAGCATACTGGTGATCATGCTTGTCATATACTGGGAAGCCAGATAACCTACGTTGTTCTTTTCTGAATCGGGAGTTGCATCTTGCTTGAAGTAAACTTCGATAGACGGATCGTCTACTTCTTTATCCGTACCGATGGCTACGATAGGTTCCTTATTATCGGCAACAGGATAATAAACACGCTCTGCGGGATTTACCGCTTTCTGTACGTCGGCAAATATTGTTTTCAGTTTGGCTTCTACAGCGTCTACATCAATGTCGCCTACGATGACAATACCTTGCAAATCGGGACGGTACCATTTGTGGTAATAGTCACGGATATCTTTGTAGGGGAAGTTATTGATTACATCGATAGAGCCGATAGGCATACAATCTGCGTATTTGTCGCCCGGATATATAGTGGGAAGCAGGTCGGTATAGACGCGCAGCATACCACTGTTACGGCTACGCCACTCTTCACGGATCACTCCACGTTCTTTGTCTATCTCGTCATCTTTGAGCAGAATGTAGTTGGACCAGTCGTGCAGAACCAGCAAACAAGAGTCCAATACACCGGCACGGTCTATCGGGGCATTGCTGATATTATAGACGGTTTCGTCTATGCTGGTATAGGCATTTAAGTTTGTTCCAAATTTGATACCCACAGTTTCACACCAGGGGATAACGCCGAGACCTTTGTCGTCGCCGGGGAAATTCTTTGTGCCATTGAAAGCCATGTGCTCCAGAAAGTGAGCAAGGCCACGTTGTTGCGGCTCTTCGAGGATGGAACCTACTTTCTGGGCAATATAGAATTCAGCCCGGTTTTCGGGTAATTTGTTATGACGGATGTAATACGTCAGGCCATTGTCTAATTGGCCGATACGGACATTCTTGTCCACGGGAAGAGGCGGAAACTGCATTTGTTGTGCTACCGCTTGTTGGAAACTGGCGCATAAAACGAATGCTACCACCAATAAACTACGAAATGAATGTTTCATATGAATGAATATTAAAATTGTTTCTTGCTCTATTTGTCGAAAGGCAGAAAAAGAAATCACAAGAGGAGGATTGTTTTTTTACACAAATGGGAATCTAGCGGCAAAACTTGCTAAATTCCCATTTATCTCAGTGTACTTTACAAGAGTGAACTTATCCTTTTATAGCCTCTCTTATCCGTACTAACTTTGTCAGCAATCCTTCCAGCAGATCCAGCTTCAGCATGTTGGCACCATCGCTCTTAGCTATTTCGGGATGCTCATGTGTTTCAATAAACAATCCGTCGGCACCTACGGCAATACCGGCTTTGGCTACAGTTTCAATGAGCTGTGGCATACCGCCTGTAACTCCGCTTGTCTGATTAGGTTGTTGCAGCGAGTGGGTGACGTCCAGAATAACCGGATAACCGAAAGTTTGCATCTCCGGTATTCCACGATAGTCTACGACGAGGTCCTGGTATCCGAAAGTCGTTCCACGTTCGGTGATCATTACCTCCTTATTGCCGGCTTCCACTACCTTTTCTGCAGCGAAGCGCATGGCAAGAGGGGAGAGGAACTGTCCTTTTTTAATATTTACTACCTTTCCTGTCTTTGCGGCAGCTATCAGAATGTCCGTCTGACGGCAAAGAAATGCCGGAATCTGTAGTACGTCCACGTATTCGGCAGCCATGGCAGCCTCCTCGGCAGAATGAATATCTGTAACTGTGGGTACGCCAAACGTATCATGTACTTTCTGCAATACTTTCAGCGCTTTTTCATCACCTATTCCTGTAAATGAGTCCAGGCGTGAACGGTTTGCCTTGCGATAAGAACCTTTAAAGACGTAGGGAATCTGTAGTTTCTCAGTGATATTTACCACACGTTCGGCAATGCGCATTGCCATTTCTTCCCCTTCAATCACACAAGGACCTGCCAATAAAAAGAAATTTCCGGCAGGGTTATTTTTTAATTCTAACATAAGTATTTGGTGTTTACGTTAATCGTTTATTTTAGTTGGGTATAATCAAGGTGATTGCCTCATGCATGATGCCGATGTCCAATGGGAAGTGTCTGTCGAGGAGGCGTCCATCCAGATCGACAGAGGCATTTTGTGCACGCAGTACTTTCACTTTCTGTGTCCTGTAAGGCATTACGACTTTATGGTTTAATATGCGTCCTTGAAGTAACATCCACAAGCCTGATACAAGTTGTAGCAATTCCGGGCGGTAGATCACGGATACATCGAGCCAGCCATTGTAGGGAACGGCACTGGGAACTTGTCCATATCCCCATGCACTACCGATGCAAACCGTCATGATACGTCCGCGGATATGCTCTCCGTTTATTTTGAGGTGCATCCGGTAAAGCTTGCGTTCAAAGAAAAGCGAAATGAGTGCCATGAGATAAGACAAGAATTTCACTCCCCAGAAACGTTTGGTCTGGTCGCTGATTTTCACAATGCGGGCTCCTAAACCGATATTGATGGCATTGAGGAAATAGCGGGTAACGTGTTTCTCGCCGTCGTAATAATTGCAGAAGCCGACATCGATTTTCCGGCGACGGTTGTTTATGATACAATCCACCGCATCTTTGTATTCCGAGGTCATTTCCCAGTATTTGGCAAAGTCATTCCCGATACCGTTCGGAATGATGCCTATGGCGATTTCTCTTTTATCTTCCGCATTGGACGACATAATGCCGTTAATCGCATCATTCAGTGCACCGTCACCACCTACAATGACAATTGTGCGGTATCCGTTATTGGCAAGAATACCGGCCAAACGTTCCACTGATCCGAACCCCTCGGACTGCACGTAGTCATAAGACACGCCTTTGCTGTCCATATATTCTTTTATTTCTTTCCACCGTTTCTGCACTTTTCGTGTGCCGGCTTTGGGGTTATATATCACTCCCCACTTTTCGGGTTCTACGCTCATATTGTTATCTCTTAGTAAAGTCCTACATAATCATTAGTTACCCTCCCAGGCTTCGTCTTTGCTGCTCCAAAGATACTAATTCCCTTTGAGTTTCGTTTGTACAAAAGCAATCTTTTCTTCCATCGGCAGCCCGGCATCCATCCAGTGAATGGTGAATCCGCGGCGTTCCATCCCCCGGAACCAGGTCATCTGCCGTTTGGCAAACTGGTGAATGGCGATTTCCAGTTCCCGGTACATCTCTTCGTAAGTCAGCTTGCCAATGACGTAGAGCGTCAGATACTTGTACTCCAGGCCGTAATAAATCAAGTCATCCGGTTGAATGTCTTGCTCTATCAGCCGGCGCACTTCATCCACCATTCCTTCATCCAGACGTTGGCGCAGTCGGCGGGATATCTTTTCGCGACGTAATTCCCGGTCTATATCCACACCGATGATGAGGCTGTTCAGTAGGGGGAATGTACGCTCGTCTACCGGTGTATGTGCGTAATATTCTTCAATTTCAATAGCACGGATAGCACGCTTGGCCGTATCCACATCCGTTATGTTGTGCAAGGTCTTATACTGTTGCAGTATCCCTGTTAATTCTTCCAAAGACTTATCAGCCAGCTGTGCACGCAGTTCCGGATTTTCGGGAACGGGGAGCAACTTATATCCTTTCAATACGGACTCTAAGTATAACCCTGTACCTCCACACAAAACGGGTAATTTCCCTTTTTGTTTAATAGTCTCGTAAGCTGTCAGAAAATCACGTTGATATTCGAAAACATTGTATTTGTACCCTGGATCGGCAATATCAATCAGATGATAAGGGATTTGTTTTCCATTTACGGTGTAGTCAATGAGGTCTTTACCCGTACCAAGGTCCATGCCACGGTAGATTTGCCGGGAATCCGCACTGATGATTTCGGTGTCAAGAACATTTGCCAGTGCCGCGGCAAAAGGAGTTTTTCCGGAAGCGGTAGGACCTAATATAGCTATCAAATCATAGTCAGGCATAAGTCGTTTTAATTATTTTTCTACAAAGATAATGTAATCCAAAAGCAATGCAAAATAAGCTTGCTTATTTTTAGTGCTAAGATGTAACTAGTCTTCGCTTTTGAACAAAGATATGAAAAAGGAAGTGAAAAACGAAGAAGATTTTCTTAAAGGGTGTTATAAATACACTGTTTTCGCACACGGAGCTTGCAAAAGTCAGAAAAGTCCGTACCTTTGCACTGTGTTTTTCATAGTATTAGATTTAAGGTT
>NZ_MSHA01000089.1:0-4595 GCF_001940965.1 Bacteroides sp. Phil13
GTGCCTTAGTTTTGACACATCTCCACTTCATCTGTTTATTTATGAGTTAAAACTCTGCATTACGCGGTGTACGCGGGAAAGGTATCACATCACGAATATTCGCCATACCCGTCACGAACAGAAGCAAACGCTCAAAGCCCAGACCAAAACCTGAGTGAGGACACGTACCGAACTTACGGGTATCGAGATACCACCACATATCCTTCATAGGTATATGCATTTCGTCAATACGCGTCAACAACTTGTTATAATCCGCTTCGCGCTCGGAACCACCAATAATCTCACCAATCTTCGGGAACAATACGTCCATTGCACGTACCGTTTTACCATCTTCGTTCTGCTTCATGTAGAACGCTTTGATTTCCTTCGGATAGTCAGTCAGGATAACCGGACGTTTGAAATGTTCTTCCACGAGATAACGTTCGTGCTCAGAAGCCAGGTCCACGCCCCAGTATACCGGGAATTCGAACTTATGACCTTTAGCAACAGCCTCTTCCAGTATCTTAATACCGTCCGTATAAGGCAAACGTACGAAAGATTCCTTCAATACACTTTGCAGACGTTCAATCAAACCTTTGTCGAACATATCGTTGAGGAACTTCACATCATCAGCGCAGTTATCCAAAGCCCACTTCACACAGAACTTGATAAATTCTTCTGCCAGATCCATGTTGTCCGTAATGTCATTGAACGCAACTTCCGGTTCCACCATCCAGAACTCAGCCAAATGGCGCGGAGTATTGGAGTTTTCCGCACGGAATGTAGGACCAAACGTATAGATAGCTCCCAATGCCGTAGCAGCAAGTTCACCTTCCAACTGTCCGGAAACCGTCAGACTGGCCTGCTTACCAAAGAAGTCGTCATCATAAATGATAGAACCCGCTTCATCCTTCTTCAAATCATAGAGGTTCTTCGTTGTTACCTGGAACATTTGTCCGGCACCTTCACAGTCGGAAGCCGTGATGATAGGTGTATGGAAATAGACGAAACCTTTCTGATGGAAAAAAGTATGGATAGCTATCGCCATGTTATGACGAATGCGGAACACTGCACCAAAAGTATTCGTACGGGGACGCAAGTGAGCAATCTCGCGCAGAAACTCCAGTGTATGGCCTTTCTTTTGCAAAGGATATGTATTATCACAAGTTCCCAGAACTTCAATTTCACGAGCCTGAATCTCAGCTTTCTGGCCGGAACCTACAGATTCCGTCAGTTCACCATTCACGCTCAGACAAGCACCGGTAGTAATGTCTTTCAGCATCTCTTCATCAAAGTTTGCCAAATCTACCACAACCTGCACATTATTTATTGTAGAACCGTCATTCAGGGCGATAAAATTAACTTGTTTACTACCTCTGCGGGTACGAACCCAGCCTTTCACGTTGACCATAGCGCCAAAATCTTCGCGCTTCAATACGTCAACAATCTTTGTTCTACTAATCTTTTCCATAAATTTGTGTTAAACCTATATTATATAATTACTCAAAAGAGCCCATGCGCAGGTAGTTTACTTCCTGTTCGCTCAAATAGCGCCATTCGCCACGACGCAAGCCCTTCTTAGTCAGTCCGGCAAAGAATACGCGGTCGAGTTTCACTACCTTGTAGCCCAGTGACTCAAATATACGACGAACAATACGGTTCTTACCTGAGTGGATTTCAATGCCCACTTCATCCCGTCTAACATCGTCCGTATAACTGATAGCATCTGCATGGATTTCACCATCATCCAACTGAATACCAGCTGCAATCTGATCCATATCAGCTTTTGTCACATTCTTATCTGTATGTACGTGATAAATCTTCTTCTTCAGGAACTTCGGATGAGTCAACTTAGAAGCCAAATCACCGTCATTCGTCAGTAGCAATACACCTGTAGTGTTGCGGTCCAGACGACCTACCGGATAAATACGTTCATCACAAGCACCTTTCACCAAATCCATTACCGTGCGGCGTGCCTGCGGATCATCCGAGGTAGTCACAGTATCTTTCGGCTTATTCAGCAAGATATAGATCTTACGTTCGATACTTACCGGCTGATCGTGGAATTTCACTTCGTCACCGCGTTTGATCTTGGTTCCGAGCTCTGTAACCACTGCTCCGTTTACAGAAACCACACCTGCTGTGATGAATTCATCTGCCTCACGACGAGAGCAAACGCCTGCATTAGCCAAGAACTTATTCAAACGGATCGGTTCATTAGGATCAGTAAACTGCTCCTTATATTCTATCTGCTTCTTACGGCTATACTTTGCATTCGGATCATAATCCGGTGTACGGCGTTGTTGAGGGCGGCCATATCCACCCGGTCTTCCACCACCATTGGGATTAAAACGCGGACGTTGAGGACGATCGCCATAAGAAGAACCACCATAAGATGCACTTCCATAAGGACGCTGAGGACGGTCGCCACCATCACCACTATTGTAGCGTGGACGATAAGGACGGTCATTGTTATAGGAACGCTGTCCACCATCACCACTATTAAAACGTGGGCGCTGAGGACGGTCACCATAAGAAGGACGCTGAGGACGGTCACCACCTTCACTGTTATAGCGAGGACGGTAAGGACGGTCACCACCACTGTTATTTCCATAGGATGGGCGTTGCGGACGATCGCCACCTTCGCTGTTATAGCGCGGACGATAAGGACGGTCGCCACCTTCACGGTTGTAAGACGGACGGTCACCATATGAACGTTGTGGACGTTCACCACCTTCGGCATTAGGATTAAAGCGCGGGCGATACGGGCGATCACTGCTGTAAGCACGCTGTGGACGATCACCACTTTCGCTGTTAAAACGTGGACGATAAGGTCGGTCACCACCTTCACGGTTGTAAGACGGACGGCTGTAATTGTTTTCTCTGTCAAATCTGTTGCCTGAATTCTCCTCATTGGAAGAATCGTCACGCCAAGTTTCGTTTTCTGTACTCATTGTTTTATTCGAATAAAATTAAACGTTGGCCTCACGGCCATTCTATTATCACTTTTATACCTTATATTATATATGTATACTATATTAACAATCACCAGATTTAAAATGTTGGCTTCATTATCCGGCTATTTTTTCCTACTCTTTTTAAATACCTGTATATGTATGGGGAGTAATGACGCGCAATTCTTTCTTAATCTCTTCGCTTACATTCAACCCTTCGATAAATTCTTTTATGGAAGCTTCCGTAATAGCCTGGTTGGTACGGGTCAATGCTTTCAATGCCTCATACGGATGCGGATATGCTTCACGGCGCAGGATAGTCTGAATAGCCTCAGCTACCACGCTCCAGCAATTATCCAAATCACGATAAATAGCAGTTTCATTCAGCAACAACTTACGCAACCCCTTCAACGAACTTTGAATGGCAATTACAATATGTCCGAACGGAACGCCTACATTACGCAATACAGTAGAATCAGTCAGGTCGCGTTGCAAACGAGATACCGGCAATTTCACAGCCAGATGTTCCAGAATTGCAGTAGCTATACCCAAGTTACCTTCCGCATTTTCAAAGTCAATCGGATTCACCTTGTGCGGCATAGCACTGGATCCCACTTCACCAGCTTTGATCTTCTGCTTGAAATATTCCATGGAAATATATTGCCAGAAGTCACGGTTCATATCGATCATCACTGTATTAATGCGTTTCATTGCATCAAAGATAGCGGAAAGATTATCATAATTGGAGATCTGCGTAGTATACTCTTCGCGTTCCAATCCCAACTTTTCAGCAACGAATTTGTTACCGAATGCTTTCCAGTCAAACTCCGGATAGGCAACATGATGTGCATTGTAATTTCCGGTAGCACCACCAAACTTAGCAGTAATGGGGCAAGCCTTTAATGTAGTCAATTGGCGTTCAAGACGATAGACGAACACCATTACTTCCTTCCCCAAACGGGTAGGAGAAGCCGGCTGACCATGTGTCTTAGCAAGCATAGGAATAGCAGCCCAATCTTCCGCATACGTGCGAAGCTGCGCTATCAATTCCTCTATCTGCGGATAGTACACCTGTTCCAGAGCTTCCTTGATAGACAGAGGCACAGAAGTATTATTGATATCCTGTGAAGTCAGTCCGAAATGAATAAACTCTTTATAATCATCCATTCCACCCATCTTATCAAACTCTTCCTTCAGGAAATACTCCACGGCTTTCACATCGTGGTTTGTCACACTCTCAATATCCTTGATACGCTGCGCTTCAGCTTCTGAGAAGTTACGATAGATATTTCTTAAAGTTTCAAATACACTTTTGTCTACGCCTTTCAACTGCGGCAAAGGCAGCTCGCACAAGGTGATGAAGTATTCCACTTCCACTTGCACGCGGTATTTCACCAAGGCAAACTCCGAGAAATAAGCCGCCAAGGCATCCGTTTTTCCTCTATATCGACCATCAATCGGAGAGATAGCTGTAAGTAAATCAAGTTCCATACGTCGTATTTTGATAATTATCGAGCCGCAAAATTAGCGTTTTTTTCTGAGTAACAAGCCATAAAGAGATAAGAAAGTTAAGAAAGGACGTTAACAGATAAAAAAATAGCCCTGCAAGAACTTGCAAGGCTATTTAATAATTTTACATCTGTGGGCGTTGACGGATTCGAA
>NZ_MSHA01000089.1:4647-45977 GCF_001940965.1 Bacteroides sp. Phil13
GTGGGCGTTGACGGATTCGAACCGCCGACCCTCTGCTTGTAAGGCAGATGCTCTGAACCAGCTGAGCTAAACGCCCATACACTTTCGTTTCAAAAGCGATGCAAAGGTACAGCTTATTTTGATATTACCAAAACAATTGCGAACTATTTTCTAAGAAATTTATACAGAAAGATATATACTTATTGAATTTCAGCATTTTAAATAAGTAACTTTTTTCTGAGACATTTCACCAACATAATCGCTATAAACCGATTCTTCGCCTTACGGAAGAATATGAGTACCCGGTGAAAGCACTTTTTCCTTACTGCCAGGCAATGCCACTACTGCCGTGGTACCTTGCGGAACGACCACTTGAATACCGAGTTTATGATCTTGCTGCCTTATATCAACCCTGATGTCACCATAAAGAGTAGGCACCACCGCCGAAGCTTTATTCAACGAACCCAGTTGCGGAGCAACACGGAATTGCTTAAATCCGGGAGCAAGTGGTTCTATTCCACACAGTTTTTGACTCAATATAGTCAGCAGACCACCACTCCATGCATGATTTATAGTGCCTCCACCAAAACCTTCGGCGCCTATCCCCCACCCTTCAAATAAGGTGGTATAAGGATATGACATCATTTTAGCATAACGGTCGCGCATACGTTTCAATGCAAACTCCGGTTCGCCCATCATAAACAAGGCTTCCATTACATACTTTTCCATATAAGGACTGGCATGATATTCCTTCTTGAAAACCTTTAGCAAAGCTTTATATCTACCGGCCGGTGCCAATCCACTCACTACGGCCATTGCCTGCGCACGGTCATCCGTCTCCCCATTATGCAATTTGGAACGATAAGCCTTACCATTCCAATAGCGGGCGTCAAAAGCCGCAGAGATACGTTTCATCATTTCACCGATCTGATTGGCATCATACAGTTTACGCAGATGAAGGGCAAACTCTTTTTCAGCCTTAAGAGCCAGATAATACCAACAGGTAGTAAGAACCTCCATATCAACATCCGTTCCCCAATCGCCCCAACTCCAATCACCCTGACGAACCACAGGCATACCTTGGCCATCAACCTGCCAGACTTCATGCAAATACTTCTTCAGGCCGTCGTAAATATGCGGAACAAAAGAATAATCGTCACTATAGAACGCTTGCGTGTAGAATCCATACCAGCCTACAGACGCAAGCATCTGCAAAGGAAGTTCCTTACACCAGTTCAACGATGGAACAGGAGAAGCAATAACGCCGTCCGGACGTTGCCAGTTCATCAATTCATAGATACCTTTTGCGGCCAACTGCCAACCGCGCGGATCAAGTACATAGAAAGCTTCACCCAACTCATTTACTTCATCTCCCCACCATTGAGCACGCTCACGATCAGGACAGTCCATGTAATTATCGCGCATGGTAATATATAAAGTACGCGCACTTCGCTTCCACAATTCATTATAGAAATCATCATCGCATGCGAAAGAACCTTTCATATCCGCATTATAACCCGTTTCCCGGTATTTAACGCCCAGCACTTCCACGCCGGCAGGAACAACATAAAGCACCTCATGACCATTCATCCAGCCGAAACTTTCATATTCCTGCTCACCCTCACGAGTAATGTATTCAGCTCTCACATTATTAGCACTTCCTCCCGTATAATTATCGGTCAGCATGCCAACCACCAATCCGGCAGGAGCCTTTACATGCAGATAAGGAGTTATCTGACAATTATAGCGCAAACGGCACCGAATAGTATCCCCTTTTTCATTTTTGACTACTTCCGGATAATCCGTTAACCCACCATTCTTCCACATCGGGATGGGACGGGCTACCAATTTTCCAAACGGCATTTCGTTCGGAGCCACAATTTCGATAGATGCTCCCAGCTTTTCACTGAAATCCGGCATATTCCAACCTGCCAATTCCTTACGGGCATCAAAGCGGATATTACTTTCGGATAAACGATAATTGGGAAATGGGGCTTCTGTATTCTGATAAGCCCGATACACACTACATTGCCAGCTCTTATCACTGACAATGGATAAATTTGCCCCTTGGGCACAAAACAACAAAGCTGCCGTTCCACTATTCACATGGCTGAATCCGTTCTTCCCGAAATGCCACACCAGCAGAGCAATGGTATTCTCACCTTTCTCCAGATAAGGGGCAATATCCACCTGATCATAATAAGTCGCTCCGGGAGCAGGTCCCCGTTTCAATCCGCCTTCAAACACCACCATCTTGCCGTTAATCCATAGCCAATACTTAGAATCAACAGCGATATTTGCAATCATCTCACCCGGAACGCCGGGCAGATGCACTGTTTTACGAAAACAAAGCCAGGTATTCGGAGTACTTTGACAATGTTCACTACCAATCCATTTGGATTGAGGAAGGAAATCATCTGCTGCCTTTAATTGTACAGCAGCCAATATACAAACTAAAACAATAAAGAAATGGGGGATTTTTTTCATGGTTTAAGAACGCATTCTGGTTAAACAATAACTAAACCTTATCTTACCCACAAAGATAAGCATAAAAAAAAGAGATGCCAATTTAGCATCTCTTTTTTAACTTCAGGTAAATACCTGATTACTTATATTCTTGCCAACTCTTGATAGCAATATCTTCCAGCTTCAATTCGCAGAATGCTTCGATAAAGGCACTTGCCAGACGAGCATTCGTAATCAACGGGATGTTATGGTCGATAGCACCACGACGAATACGGTAACCGTTCGTCAATTCACGCTTCGTATGGTTCTTCGGAATGTTAACGATCAAGTCGAACTTGTGTTCAGCTATCATCTTCATTACGTTGTTCTCAGCATCAGGGCGTTCATCCGGCCAGTAAACAGCTTCGGTAGATACACCATGAGCATTCAAGAACGCAGCCGTACCTGCCGTTGCATAAATCTTGTAGCCTTTATCGAAAAGTACACGACTGGACTCCAACAAATCTACTTTTGATTTCATTGCACCGGAAGAGAACATAACACCTTTTTGAGGCATCTGGAAACCTGTAGCAATCATTGCACTCAGCAATGCTTCTGAGAAGTCATCACCAATACAACCAACTTCACCCGTAGAAGACATATCCACACCCAGTACCGGGTCTGCCTTGTGCAAACGAGAGAAGGAGAACTGAGAAGCTTTCACACCGATCCAATCAATATCGAATGCTGATTTATCAGGACGTGAATAAGGAGCATCCAACATGATGCGGGTAGCCGTTTCAATAAAGTTGCGTTTCAGCACTTTAGAAACAAACGGGAAGCTACGAGAAGCACGAAGGTTACACTCGATTACCTTCACTTCATTGTTACGTGCCAGGAACTGGATGTTGAACGGACCGGAGATATTGAGTTCCTTCGCAATCTGACGGCTGATCTTCTTAATGCGACGTGCCGTAGCAAAGTAAATCTTCTGTGCCGGGAATACCAACGTAGCATCACCAGAGTGCACACCCGCAAATTCCACATGCTCGGAAATAGCATATTCCACCACTTCACCATTCTGTGCTACAGCATCAAATTCGATTTCTTTTGTATTCTGCAAGAATTGAGAGATTACTACCGGATATTCCTTTGATACCTCAGCAGCCATCTTCAAGAAGTTTTCCAATTCTTCTTCATCATAGCATACGTTCATCGCAGCACCCGAAAGCACATAAGACGGACGAACCAATACCGGATAACCGACCTTTTCTACGAAACCTTTCACATCTTCCAGACTGGTAAGTTCCTGCCAAGCCGGCTGGTCAATACCCAGTTGGTCGAGCATTGCAGAGAACTTGTTACGGTTTTCAGCACGGTCGATAGAGATAGGAGAAGTTCCCAGGATGGGTACTGACTGACGGTGCAGCTTCATTGCCAGATTGTTCGGAATCTGTCCGCCTACAGATACAATTACACCACGAGGCTGTTCCAAGTCGATAACATCGAGTACACGTTCGAAAGAAAGTTCGTCGAAGTAAAGACGGTCGCACATATCGTAGTCAGTAGATACAGTTTCGGGGTTGTAATTGATCATAATAGACTTATAACCCAACTTGCGTGCTGTCTGCACTGCATTTACCGAACACCAGTCGAACTCTACGGAAGAACCGATACGGTAAGCACCGGAACCCAGTACAACTACTGATTTTTCATTCTTATAATAGTTCACATCATACCCTTCAACGGCATATGTCATGTACAGGTAGTTAGTCAGTTCCGGATGCTCGGAAGCTACGGTATTGATACGCTTCACTGCCGGCAGAATACCCAACTCTTTACGACGGGCACGCACCATCAGGTTTTCCTTCTCCATATTACCTTGCGGATCGAGTACAAAACGTGCAATCTGGAAGTCAGAGAAGCCCAGCACTTTTGCTTGACGCAATACATCTGCCGGAATATCTTCCACCTTATTATATTGAGAAAGTTTCAACTTATAGTCAACAATGTTCTTCAATTTGCCAAGGAACCAGGGATCGATCTTCGTCAGGTCGAAGATACGGTCTATTGTATAGCCATTTTCCAAAGCTTCAGCAATAGCAAACACACGCAAGTCCGTAGGACGTGAAAGTTCGCGGTCCAGATCATCAAAGTGCAGGTCGTTGCCTACAAATCCATGCATACCTTGACCGATCATACGCAACCCCTTCTGGATAATTTCTTCGAAAGAGCGTCCGATAGACATGATTTCACCAACAGACTTCATGCTGGAACCGATTTCGCGAGATACACCAACGAATTTCGTCAAGTCCCAACGAGGAATTTTACAAATCAGGTAATCCAGTTGCGGAGCCACGTATGCAGAATTCGGAGTTCCCATTTCACCAATCTGGTCGAGCGTATAGCCCAATGCAATCTTAGCGGCAACGAATGCCAACGGATATCCTGTAGCCTTAGAAGCCAAAGCAGAAGAACGGGACAGACGAGCATTTACCTCGATCACACGGTAGTCGTTTGTTTCAGCATTGAATGCATACTGAATGTTACATTCACCCACGATACCCAAGTGACGGATACACTTTGTAGAGAGGTCTTGCAACATCTTCACCTGTTCGTCAGTCAGTGAACAAGTCGGAGCTACTACGATAGACTCTCCCGTATGGATACCCAGCGGGTCGAAGTTTTCCATGCTTGCCACTGTAAAGCAGTGGTCGTTTGCATCACGGATAACCTCGAACTCAATTTCTTTCCAACCTTTCAGAGACTCTTCTACCAGAATTTGTTTAGAGAAAGCGAAGGAGCTTTCAGCCAGTTTCAGGAACTCTTCCTTATCCTGACAGATACCGCTGCCCAAACCGCCCAGTGCGTAAGCGGAGCGAACCATAACCGGGAAGCCAATGCGTTCAGCAGCCTCAATAGCATCTTCCATGCTCTCTACAGCCTGGCTGACAGGAGTCTTCATCTCGATCTCGTCCAGTTTCTTCACGAAGAGGTCACGGTCTTCCGTATACATGATAGCTTCTACCGAAGTACCCAATACGCGTACACCATATTTGTTCAAGATACCACTTGTGTACAACTCAGCACCGCAGTTCAAGGCAGTCTGACCACCGAAAGCCAACAGGATACCATCAGGTTGTTCCTTCTTAATGATTTCTTCTACGAAATAAGTAGTTACAGGCAGGAAATAAACCTTATCTGCGATACCTTCCGAAGTCTGGATAGTCGCAATGTTCGGGTTTACCAATACTGAACTGATACCTTCTTCACGCAAAGCTTTCAATGCTTGCGAACCGGAATAGTCGAACTCCCCGGCCTGACCGATCTTGAGTGCACCTGAGCCCAAGACCAACACTTTCTTCAAATTCTTTTCCATATATTCTCTTGTTGTCTATTAAGTTTCTTTCTATACATTCGGGCACAAAAAAAATGCGTTACCCAACAAAGGATTAACGCATTACCAAAGAACTAACAATATCTTCTCAGAGAAAGAGAAATCATCGACTAACGAATGAAATTCATTCGAATGCAGATTATATGTATCTCTTTTCCCGTGTTGTTGCATCGTTGCTTTAAAATTTGTGCAAAGTAACGACTTATTTCAATAATAAACAAATTATAGCCCATGAAATTAGCTTTATTATAAAGTCACACTCTCCTTACCACAAAAACACAATAAACCTGCTACAAAACTTTCTCACTCCGGTTTTAAACTTTATCTTTGCACTGAAGATCTATATCTTCAAACTGAACATAAGCATCTTCAACTTGAAGATATTTATCTCCAGCCTGGATATAACCTTTCTTCCTAATCACAGGTATCTCCATCCCTAAAGAGAAGGCACCTCAAAGTTAAGGAAAGTCTTCATTTATCATTAACTGTTAGCACGAACATCACTAATAGCATTAAAATACAATGGCTGAATATGAAATGCAGGAATCGAACCTGCCAAATGAAGAGGGCAAACGAATCCTCTTTCCACGCATGAAGTTATGGAACCAAGTAAATCTGGAATACATTGCGAGCAACATTAATTATGCCAGTACCTTCACCCCGGGAGACATCATTGGATTGGTACACTCGCTCACACAAGAGATTGCCTACCAAATGGCACAAGGCAATTCGGTAAAGGTAGACGGACTGGGCATCTTCACGCCAGCACTGGGATTGCGCAAAGGCAAAGAACGGGAATCGGGCGAGAAAAAGGGACAACGACGAAATGCGATGAGCATCTGCGTACAGAATATTAATTTCCGTGCCGACAAGCAATTCATCGAAGAAACCGGAAGACGCTGTATATTAAACCGCTCGGAGATAAAGCCCAACCGCTCATCCTCAAAATACGCGCCGGAACAACGGTTACAACTGGCACAAAAATATCTGGAAGAACATCCTTATATGAGAGTGAATGACTATTGCCAACTAACCGGTTTGCTGCGAAACACCGCCGCCAAGGAACTGAAGCACTGGAGGGAAATGCCGGAAACAGGCATTACCACCAACGGACGAGGTTCGCATAAGCTCTATGTGAAGCGGAAAGAAACAGCTTTTCCTTGAGGTTTCGATAAATATCGGTATCTTTGCAGTCATATTAAAATTCACGAAAGAAAAAACAAAGAAAATCATAGATATGACTAAAGAGAAAATCATCCTCACGGGCGACCGCCCAACAGGACGCCTGCACATAGGACACTATGTAGGCTCATTGAGAAGAAGAGTAGAGTTGCAAAACTCCGGTTTATATGACAAGATATTTGTCTTCATTGCTGATGCACAAGCATTAACAGACAATGTGGACAATCCGGAAAAAGTACGCCAGAACGTTATCGAAGTGGCCCTTGACTATCTGGCATGCGGACTGAATCCGGAGAAAAGCACCATCTTCATCCAATCACAAATTGCCGAATTATGCGAGTTGAGCTTTTACTTCATGAATATGGTAACTGTGAGCCGCCTGCAACGCAATCCTACTGTGAAAGCCGAAATTCAACTACGCAACTTCGATGCCAGCATTCCCGTAGGTTTCTTCACCTACCCCATCAGCCAGGCAGCAGATATCACAGCTTTCAAGGCAACAACTGTCCCTGTAGGTGAAGACCAGGAGCCAATGCTGGAGCAAGCCCGCGAAATCGTTCGTCGCTTCAACTATATCTATGGCGAAACGCTGGTTGAACCGGAAATCCTTCTGCCCGACAATGCCGCTTGTCTGCGCCTTCCCGGAACAGACGGAAAAGCCAAAATGAGCAAGAGCCTGGGTAACTGTATCTACCTTTCCGACTCTGCCGACGAAATACAGAAAAAAGTGAAGAGCATGTACACCGATCCCGATCACTTGCGTGTACAAGACCCGGGTAAAGTAGAGGGCAATCCTGTCTTCACCTATCTGGATGCCTTCTGCCGTCCCGAACACTTCGGTCTTTACCTGCCCGACTATCCGAATCTCGATGAACTGAAAGCGCATTATCAACGTGGCGGTCTGGGTGATATGAAGGTGAAAGGATTCCTGAACTCCATCATGCAGGAGACACTGGAACCGATTCGCAACCGCCGTAAAGAGTTTGAGAAAGATATACCTGCCATCTATGAGATGCTGAAGAAAGGCTGTGATGCGGCACGCGAAGTTGCTGCTGCCACACTGGACGATGTACGCAAAGCGATGAAGATAAACTATTTCGACGATGCGGAACTGATAGCTGAACAGGTGAAGCGATTCAGAGAAGAATAAATAATACTTTCCCCGGCATCTCTTATCAGAGAGATGCCGGAAAAAGTCACCGCCACAAATACATGCTATGAAACAATACATCCGTTACACACTAATCTGTTGTCTATTCTATCTGGCCGGCTGCCATCCCGGCACAAGCTTCCAACTGCCTGAAGACAATATTCTGTACACATTACTGCAAAATGCCCCGGACAGCCTGGCTATTCTTTTAGAAGATATAGACCCCTCTTCTCTGCCGGAAGCAGAACAGGCAGATTATGGCTGGTGGCTGACAAATGCACATCACAAGCAAAACCGAAGTCTGATCAATGATACACTTATCCAACATACGCTGGAATACTACAAACTGATTAAATCCCCCCGCCTGATAGATACCTATCAATTAGCAGCATTCCAAATCATATACAAGAAAAGCGATTCTCCCCGCCCGAAAGAATTATTAATGGAAGGGCTTCAAGTGGCAACACAAGAAAAAGATACTGCAGCCATACAACAAATATGTTCTCTGATTCTCCGCCTATATGAAGCCCCTGAAAACGATCTCATCCGAATTATAAAAAAATACATGAAGCCCGGAGGCGATGTGACCGCTTATCAGAATCTGAGTTACGGATTTATCTATCTGGGGCAGTTGGATTCCGCCTCACACTATCTGCAAAAAGGATTCGATTTAGCACATCACCGGAAAGACCACCGTAAAACTGAATTTCTGAGACTATACATAGGAACACTAAATGCACAAGGAAAACATAAAGACGCATTAAAGATATTACATAGCCCGCAGGTTCTCCAAAACAATCCCAACGAATTTGCCATCAACTACCTAAACTCATGGTTTGGATTAGGACAGCTCGATTCGGTACAAGCATACATTGATTCGAACCAGGCAGCTATCGACAAATACAAGACCCAATTCCCCGAACAAATGAATACACTGGATCTTTTGAACAAATCATTCAAGATGTTGCTCAAAGCCAAGAAGGGAGAAAATATCAGTATATATGATATCGGAACAACAGCGGATAACATCAGGAAATTTGAGAATATTATGGTGTATAATGACCGTGAAAGGCAATTCACACAAAGTAAACTACAAAGGAAGAATCTGATGCTCGCCATAGAACACGAACAGTTGCGACAACGCTTCCTGTGGATAGGCATTATCGTTGTGTGTATTATTTCAATATTGCTATTTATTTATCAACGTAAACTACTGAAAAAGGAAAAGCAGGTGCAATCTGTAAAAGAGCAATTGCACCTACACATTATACAGCTCTCTAAAAATGAATCGATCATCTGTGAAAATGAAAAGCTGATAAACTCCCTCTCTGCCCAACTTGACGAAAGCGGCGATTTAAAATCAGAAATAGAACAACTCACAAGCAAGAATAACAATCTGATCCAAAAGAATAAAGTACTGCAAACTGACATTGAACGTCTGTCGGAATCCGGCAAACAGCAAGATAGCGAGTTGTTGGTCTACAAGAGATTAATGGAACAAAATGCCCGGTTAAAAGAACGCGAACGATTCCTTACGGTTATGGCAATAGCCAACATTCCGGTTCTCAACAGATTGAGCACCAAAGCACATTATATAGATTACAGCCAATGGCCTGAAATCGTAAATGCCGCGAATCATTTATTCGATGGGGTCACCTATCGGCTACAGACAGAATTTCCCGTGCTTACCGAAGAAGATGTCCGGTATTGCTGCCTACTTAAGCTCCAATTATCCACATCAGTTATAGCTACCCTTATGGGTATTTCACCTTCATCGGTAACCAAACGTAAACAACGCATCAAAGAGAAGGTAAACCAGCAAAAAGAAGCAGAAATCTCCAAAGAACAATCTCTCGAATCTTATCTCTGGAACTATTAAGCCAACAAGATGTCCACATCAGCATCTTATTGGCAATATAAGCATCTAATATATAGGTGCTTATATTTTCTTCATGTCCACACATGTCCATATGTCGCCAATCATTTCCAGCCCCATACTACCTAACTTTGTCATATCAGATTCACACCTGATTTCTCCTCCCGATGGAGAAGAACAGAAATAAGTGTAATAGTAATAATAAAACTGAAATTTGACATGAAAAAGATTGCTTCATCTTACTTCGATGCTATACAGGCGGCGATAGCACTCAGAAATCTTGTATTCATCATTCTTTTAACGGCAAACATGCCGATACAGGCACAACACAAAATCTCCGGAAAAGTGATGGATGGAAACTCACCACTCGATGCAGCCAATATTGTGCTGAATACAAAAGACTCCGTCTACCTTAAAGGAACCAGCAGCAACAGCAAAGGAACATTTCATCTTAAAGACATCCCTACGGGCGATTTTTTCCTTGTCATCTCGTATTTAGGGTATGGCACAAAAGTAGTAGCATTAGACAAACTTTCTCAGTCTGTTAATATTGGAGAAATCCGGATGACACCTGTTTCCGGTCAACTGGATGAAGTAACCATATCTGCTTCAAACGTCATTAACCATACAGACAAACAGATTGTTTTCGTTACCGACCAACATCGGTCAACTTCCACCAACGGTGTAAATCTACTGTTGATGATGGGACTTCCCCGATTAACCGTTAATCCGCTCACCAACGATGTGTCCCTTCCGGGCGGCGAAAGTATCCAATTCTGCATAAATGGGGTAAAAGTGAACAGAACAGATATTAAAGCGTTGCAACCTCAGGAAATAATTCGTGTGGAATACATGGATAATCCAGGCATCCGTTACGGCAGTGACGTGGTCATCAACTACATCTTGAAAAGAGAAATATCAGGAGGAGCGATCAGTGTGGATTTAAGCAATGCTATCAATACAAATTTTAATGAAGATCAGCTCTCTGCAAGGCTTAATCATAAGAAATCAGAATTTAGAGCAAATTACGTTCTGAATTCCCGTAACCTGAAAAAGTCATGGACAGATCAACAACAGACATTTAATTTCACTGACGGAAGCAGCTTGACACGCTATAAAGAAGGAGTCCCGGGAAAAGTGCTGGAAAGATCACATAATATCGCCTTAAACTACAATCTGATGGATAACGACAAATATCTTTTCACAGCCTCACTCAATCAATCTATCAGGGACGTAAACCTGATGAACCGTAGCCGACAATACACATCTGCCGAAATCGGGAAAATAACAGATGTATACGGAGGAGGACAACAAGAACAATATTTACCTTCAATCAACCTCTACTACCTGCGCACTTTAAAGAATAAGCAAACTATTATCTTGGATGTGGTGGGGACATATATCGACACAAAAGTAAACAGGAAATATGAAGAAACAGAAAATGGCTCGCCACTTGCCGATATTATCTCAGACGTAGATGGAGATAAATATTCGATTATCAGTGAAGGCATTTATGAAAAGATATTCAAGAATTCGGGGCGGTTTACGGCTAACCTAAGATACATGCAATCATTTACCGATAATCAATATACTGGTACCATAAACAGCTCCACAAAGATGCGGCAGAATGACTTCTATTTCGGTGCCGAGTATTATTCAGGAAGAAAAAATAAATTCAGCTATACCGGAGGGGTTGGCATAGCCCGTTCATGGTTCCAGCAGACAAACGAAAAGGAATATATCGACATAATATTCAGACCTAAATTCACCCTGCAATATGATGTCACTCCGAATATGTTTTTGCGCATGACGGGAAGCATTTCCAACAATTCTCCCTCCCTTAGCCAGATGAGTGCTGTCGACCAATATATAGATACATTGAATATTCAAAGGGGAAATCCAGCATTAAAACCTTTCTTAAACTATTCGACGAATATGATGTTGAGTTGGAGAAAGGACATTTATAATGCCACATATTACCTCACTTATCAATATATTCCCAAAAACATTATGGAAGATACTTTCAGGGAGAACGACATATTCGTATCTACGCAGAATAATCAGAAAAGTTGGCAAAGACTGGGTAACGAGTTGTCAATCAATGCAGGACCGATTAAGAAGTTTCTGATGATTTCATTTACAGGAGGAATCAATCGATATATAAGCAGGGGGAATCTGTATACTCACAACCATACCGACTTCTATTATCAGGCACAGATAACTGCTATCTATAAAAAGTTTATGGGAATGTTCCAGATAAAAGAAGCATATTATGCAGGTCTTTCAGGAGAAACTTTAGCCAAAGGAGAGGATGCACACCTATTTATGCTGAGATATAATAGCGGTAAATACTCAATAGGGGCAGGCATCATGAACCCATTCACAAAGTTGTATAAACGAGAGACCGGAAGCAGGAATATTTATACGCCTTCAAAAAGCACTCTATACATCAATGATCTTTCGCGCATGGTAATACTGAGTTTCTCATGGAACTTTAATTATAAACGTCTTCTGAAAGAAAAACAGAAACGTATCAATAACAAAGATGTGGATTCAGGAATCATGCAAGACAGATAATAAAGTTGCAATATTGAGTATTTTTTTATTTCTTCTTAAAAAAAGAATGGAGTTATGCCATCACATAACTCCATTCCTATATTTATAAATCATCTATGATTTAATTGGCAGATTTCACTAATACCACACGGTTCAGAATTGGCTGACCAAATTTGTCTACACCACCACCGGCTTCAATATTCAAGCGGTCGGCAGCAATACCGTAATTCTTAACCAGTGCATCTTTCACAGCTTGTGCACGTTTCAAGCTCAATTCTTTGTTAAATGCCGGAGTACCGGTTGCAGAGTCTGCATAACCATTCACGGTGTAAGTTGCATTCGGGAACTGCTTCATCTGTTCTGCCAGATAAGACAGGTTCATGATTTCACGCGGAGACAGTTCAGCAGAACCGATTGTGAAGAATACAGTACGCGGTGCGATATCCGGATCCGGAACGATTACTTCTGTTTCTGTAACTTCAGCTACCGGTTGGTTTTGAGCCTGTATCAAAGCATTCTTCAACTGTGCATTCTGCGCACCCATTGCGGCCAACTTATCTTGCATAGCAGCCAACTCGATTTGAGAAATCAACTGCGGCATCGGACGACGGAAACCACGGGCAGGGAAACGGTAAGTCAAACCAACTGTAGCACTCAGTACACCATCATATCCATGATCGCCACCAACTTCGCCATCGAATTTGTCTTCAACACCCATTGCACTAAGTTCCAGGTTAATATCTATCGCATTCGAAATACGGAACTTGTTGATGATACCCGCATTTACGGACAGTGCTTCGCGGTGAGGCTTTGAATAGTTGTGAGTAAAACCGGCACCTACATAAGGGATAATCTCATAAACGCGATGCTGATTGTAACCACCGAAGAGTGCGTTCAGATTGAACATCACGTCACCGTGGAGGTTCATATAGTCAAAGCGTTGTTTATAGTAACCGTCTTTCAGTTGGGTACCTTTTACATAGTCGGCACCTGCATCGTACGTAAATCCTCTTGCCTGAAGACCGCTATATTGCAAACGCAATCCTAAACCCGGAGTAAACCATTTACCGACGGAAACATTCAGCGTCGGACTAATACGTTTGCCAAAACTTCCGGCTGAATCGTTATCACCAAATGTAGCTTCGGCACCACCGCCAATAGAGAAGAACCAATTGCTCCAGAAAGGATTCGTTATCACCTGATACTTATCCTGTACCTGAATTACTTCATACTCTACAACTTCACTTGTACTGTTCTGCGCCCAGGCGGCAGAAGTCAGACCGGCCAAAGCCAGCAACATTAGAATCTTTTTCATATACCTAAATAGTTAAGTGGTTAATTTAAATTCATTATTATAACTGACTAAATAACACCATCCCTGCTAAAAGGTTTTTGAAAGAGATTAATTTTTGTTATTACCTTATAATCTTTATCGCGAGAATAATTTCTCAATATCCTCTTCTTTAATAGTTGACAATACGGTACGCCCATCCGGTGTATAGTTTGGAGTAGGGCAAGCAAACAGACTATCTACCAAATTAACCATTTCTTCATTGCTCAGCACTTGCCCATAAACAATTGCCGCAGCCTTTGCCAGCGTTAAAGCCAGCATGGTTTGCACTTCTTCTTTTACATCACTTCCCTTTTCCATGGCTGTATGTACCATATTACGTACCAGTTCCACAGGATTCAGTCCCTCAATGCCAGATGGAATACCATTGATAGCATAACTGCCACCGCCCAACGGGGTTAATTCAAAGCCAACTGCCGAGAAGTCTTCCATAATGCTTTCCAACACAGCAGCTTCCGAAGCCGGTAACTGTACGATTTCCGGAAACAGGACGCCCTGAGACACTCCCTGCTTCTGACTGATCTGATTCATATAGCGTTCAAACAATACCCGGATATGTGCCCGGTGTTGGTCTATCAACATCAAGCCGGACTTCACCGAAGTCAGAATAAAACGTCCCTTGAATTGGAAATGCTGCGTCCCCTTTTCCACTGCCGGCTCATTAGCATACAACGGTGCAGATAAGGAAGAAGAAGCCTGCGTTTCCGGTACATACGGTGTACGTTCTTCGGACATATCAGTCGATACCGGCGCAGAAGCCCAATCTGTTTCATCCACAAAGGGTTCTTCTTCCATCGGAGCATTCATTTTGCTGGCTTTTTCCAGCCCATCGTACAATCCTTCCCAGTCTACTTTCGGACGAGAATAGTTGCCACCGCTATAAGAAGAGGCAGAAGAAGTTTTAAACGGATTGAAGTCTGAATTATAATGCACTTTCGGCGGTTCTATCGGACGTGTCTGGTCAAATGCCGGAATATCAGGCATACCTTCGGTATCAAAATCGATAGATGGTACAGCATTAAATTTGCCCAATGATTCTTTAACAGACGCAGAAAGTATCTGCCAAATCGCTTGTTCATTTTCAAATTTGATTTCCGTCTTTGTAGGATGTATATTCACATCTATATTTGCCGGATCTACCTCAAAATAAATAAAGTAAGAGATCTGCTCACCAGCCGGAATCAGCTGTTCATAAGCATCCATCACTGCTTTATGGAAATATGGATGACGCATATAACGGCCATTCACAAAGAAGTATTGATGAGCACCTTTTTTTCGTGCCGTCTCCGGCTTGGCTACAAAACCCGATACCTTCACCATAGTGGTATCCACATCCACCGATAGCAAATACTGGTTCAGCTTTTTGCCAAACACAGCAAGAATACGTTGCCGAAGCGGCATAACCGGCAAATTAAACAGTTCAGTATCATTGCTATATAGATAGAATGCCACTTCGGGATGTACCAAAGCGATGCGTTCAAATTCTGTAAGGATATTGCTAAGTTCCGTAGAATTCGCTTTCAGGAATTTACGACGAGCAGGAATATTAAAGAATAAGTTTTTAATGGAGAAGTTACTCCCTTTAGGGCAGGATACCGCTTCCTGACTTTCTACTTTAGAACCGGCTATCACAATCCGTGTACCCAGCTCTTCATTTGCCGTACGGGTTTTCAATTCTACTTCTGCTACCGCAGCCACAGAAGCCAATGCCTCGCCACGAAATCCCATCGTACGTAAAGCAAACAAATCGGCTGCTTCTTTTATCTTAGAAGTGGCATGGCGTTCAAAGGCAAGGCGTGCATCCGTTTCGGACATACCTTTTCCATCATCAATCACCTGAATGCAGGTTTTTCCTGCATCCGTCACTAATACGTGTATTTCTTGTGCTTCGGCATCAATCGCATTTTCTACCAATTCCTTTATCACAGATGCCGGACGCTGAATCACCTCTCCGGCAGCAATCTGATTGGCAACCGAATCGGGCAGCAAATGAATAATGTCGCTCATTATAATTACAAATTATGAATTATGAATTACAAATAACGAATAACAACAGATTACATGATGCCACATTGTAATTCGTAATTAAATTAAATGATTCCGGTACTTATTGCATACCACAAGTATATCAGCAAGGCAATAATAACCAATATCACCCCCAGATGCACCGGTTTACGCCCGCTTTCCTTGCGTCGCTTCAGGTGAGTAGTTCCTTCTACAAACTTCCCCCGGATATCTTCCGGTGAAAACTCTTTTTCAGGTAACATCCCCAAATCACGCTTGGCGCTCTCTTCCATTTTCGCCAACTTCTCTTTCCGCTCATCCACATATATGTATGGATGGTTAAAGCCGCGCGGCTTTCTCATAGTGAACATTCCCATAGCGTTTATTTATTTCGTTTAATATTCATATTCCTTGGTGAAGTTAAAGGTTTCCGGTCTGATTTCTGCATTTGCTGACCAGCCTTCTTTCCCCTCCATTCAAATATATCTTCCTTATTTCGCGGACGAATATAATCGAACCAGGCAAAGGTAGGCAATTTGTATTTCTCCGCAGGAATCTGATCCATCGGATACATCGTACCGTTAGCTTTACCAATAAAAGCACCTTTCTCCATACGTCTATCCTTCAGCAACATACGCAAGAAGCTACCTTCGGCATAATTCAGTCCTATCAAACTACTATCTCTCTCTTCTACCGGATAAAAGATAACCAGCACATTACCGTTCACGTCAACCTGACGCATGTCTCCTGCTACAAAGAATCCTTTCATCTCTTTACCCGACACCTGATTATAATGGACAGAGTCTTTCTGTTCTATGGTAAAAGCCTGGTTAATGATATGTACCCAGTCTATAGTGCTGTCATTCATATATGCCTTGATCTCCTCACCTAATACCTGTTGCGCACCGTGCCACAAAATAGGATCAGTATACATCGTCATGCAAGAATCTTTTGAATTATAAACCAAAGAGTCGCACACAGCCTGTACATCGGTACGGTAAGCACGGACTTTATGATAAACACGCATTTCACGATACATGGAATCCGTATTTATATTATAAGTAATCAACCGTAACGTATCACCATGCATAAACAAACTGTCACCTTGTGAATAATCAATAGCGACAGCACGCTGAGTAGCGAGAGCGCTTCCCGTTATTTCATTATAGAAACAATAGTTACCCGTCAACATGTTTTTGTTGATAGTATCATTCATCTGCACATTTTCAAATGCTTCACCGTATCCTAATACACGATCGTAGAAAATGCTGTCACCTGTCAACTTCTTACCTTCGTTAGTTAACACGGAGCGATCCAGCAGTTCAGCTTGTTCAGTAGTAGTATTATAAAATCCTCGTTCAGAGTAGATATGGTTATTATCACTCACGATATCCGAAGGCCCCAGAATCGTGGCTATCTTAGTTGCAGTGCTATATTTCAAGGTATCCGAAGTCAATATAAATTTCGGATTCACCAACTTCACATCATGGTTGAATACAGATATTTTCGTTGCCGGACTATATTCCCCCCACTCAGACGTCAGTACATTCTCTTCATCAGTCAATGTACCGCCCTCAAAGTAGTAACCCAGATTATACAAACGGTCGTAGTTCAAACTATCGGTTGTCAAGGTAGTATTTCTGTTGATCATACGGACATTTTCACGAAGCATTGCCAACTGCGACATACCGTCATAATACAGATAATCGCCATAGATAAAAAGCGTATCCCCCTGCTCCATACGAACATTACCAAACGCTTCTACCGAATTTGTCTTTTCGTAGATCAACGCACTGTCACAATACATATACATGCTATCGTGACGCAACTTCACCGACCGGATCAGTATCTGGATATCCGGATGCAACACTTTGTCCGCCTGTGCCTCTTCAGCATGAAGCAAATCGACCCGGGTTTTCTTCTTTTCCGGTTCTTTTTTCTTATCCTGAGCGCTCAGTAAACAGACACCAAACAGGCATAGAAGACCTGCGAGAAGGAATCTATGCCTGTTCAGAAAATTAGTTCTTGTATTTTTTTTCTGCATACAAAAAGAATCAATGTATCACCCGGAATCAGTCTTTAACCCAACCCGGATACTTAAATGTACAGTTCTTCCAGTTATCGTTGATACGTACGTACGTATGCTTCTGCTTTTCACGAATCCACTTATCCAGCATTTCATCACGACGTTTTTCCAAAACGATTTCTTTCAGATTCTGATAGTCTTCTGAAATTGTAGCTTTGTGGCCGTTGATGCGGCTTTTCAGTTTCACGATCACACATTCTTCTTTACCGGTCTTTTGCGGAATCATAGTAAATGCTGTGGAGATTTCTCCTACTTTCATATTATCTACCACTTTGGCAATCTCGGGCGGAAGTTCCTGCATCTCAAACTTGGAAGTATTATTGTTAGGATTAGGCAACAAACCATGGTTGTTGCGTGTATCTTTATCCTGCGAAAGTACAGAAGCAGCTTCCTCAAAAGAGAACTTACCATTACGGATATCATCTGCAATAGAATCCAGACGGGCAGTACCTGCCATCAACGCTTCTTCCGGTACATGAGGCTTCAGCAAAATATGACGCACCTTGATTCGGTCACCACGTTTTTCCATCAACTGGATAATGTGGAAACCATACTCAGATTCTACAATCTTAGAGACCTTATTGGGGTCTTGCAAATTAAAAGCCACATTGGCAAATGCGGGGTCCAAATATCCACGTCCTGTAAATGGCATTTCACCACCATTGATAGCCGTACCGCGGTCGTCAGAATACAAACGTGCTAACATTGAAAAGCTTTCCCCCTTATTCACACGCTCCGTATATTCACGCAGTCTTCTTTTTACATCTTCAATCTCTTCCAAAGGGATCTTTGGTTGCTGTGTGATGATTTGCACCTCTACCTGGGTAGGGATATAAGGGATACTATCCTGTGGCAGATCTTTGAAGTAACGACGTACTTCTGCCGGAGTAATCTTAATCTCTCCCACCAGTTTCTGCTGCATCTTCTGCACCTTCAGACCTTCGCGTGCATTTTCACGTAAAGTCTCACGAATCTGACTGGATGTCTTATTGAAGTATTCTTCCATTTTTTCACGCGAACCGATATTGGCGATATACATATTCGTCATATAGTCCACACGCTGGATAACTTCACTTTCAGGTACTTCGATACTATCGAGAGCAGCCTGATGCAAAAACAGCTTCTGCACAGCTATTTCTTCCGGAATCACGCAGTAAGGATCGCCGTCAAACTTGCGTCCTTCGTAAGCAGCACTCATACGTGCTTCTTCCACTTCAGACTTCAATATAGCCTCGTCGCCCACTACCCAAACTACCTCGTCAATCACGTTGTCTTGTCCATAAACGGCAGAACCGGTCATCAGCGCCAAGGCACATAAAACGACAAACTTAAAGTTCATAAAATTCTTCATTCTGTGTATCTAAACTAATTATATTTAATCTTATCTCTTTTCACTGCCTGCTGATACAAGTCATCTTTCACAGCTCTCATAAATTCTACTTGTTTCAGATTCAACACCATATCTTTTACTTTAGGACGGGCAAACTCATATGGTTCCTGTTGGCCCACCGTGCGGAAATCGCTTACATTCAGAAAATAATGAAACGCCGTATCTTTCAGTTCGATATGACGGTTCTTATTCACATAATCCTCTACCTCCGGAACTTTCAGCGGTATCAGATCTAACACATCCGCCATCGGTACCCATTTGTCATAAAAGTATTCATACTTTACAGCATTCTGCAAACTATACTTCTCCAAATGCTCCACTGCATCTTGCGTAGGAGTCTTATACCAACGACGTACTTTGTTTAGTTCCGGTGCAGTGAGAGGTACTTTAATGAACAACCCTTGCATAAGCGGGCGTTCCAATCTGAATAGTTCTTTATTCTTTTCATAATAATCCGTCAACTCCCCTTCTGATATCTCATTCGAGAGCCTTTGATGAATCAACGCTTGTTGATAAGTGTGCATTATCAATGCCTTGCGATAGTTCTCCACTAATTTTTCTATTTCCCCATTATCAGGAATATTACTTTGAGCTTTCTCGTACAGCAAGATATCTTCCACCCAGTTGCGAATATAATGTTCAGCAAACAGCAAGCTATCATCTTTCGACAATCTTGCCGGAAGTGCAGATTGCAAATCTTCCTGGTAAAGGAAATTGCCGTCCAGCTCCACCAATGGCGTCTTACCTTTATGGTCGTGCTGCTCGCTACAAGCCACACAGAAAAGGATGGATAGGATTCCCAGAAAGATTATTCGCATTACCGATTGATATTTACTTTATTTCAAGCTACGAAGATAGCGGTTTAATCGGTTGCATCAGTGCTTATTAACGGTTTTTAAAACCTCTTGGTTTATTTCAACCTTAGAAGCTGCCCGTAATCGTGCTACCCAACGCTCCTCCAGGTAATTTTGATAATCACCGGCAAGCAGTCCACGCACCTCTTGATAACTCTCAGGACCCTTTATTTTCTCACCCAGAAAAGTGGTAAAAGGAAATGACGGTATAGGTTCAGCCTTCTCTTTTTTGAATATTTCATCATCTACATAGATATTGTCTCCAAGGGCAAATAATCCTTGTTCGGCCTGTACTTGCTGTTTTTTTACATTAAATGTCAACCGGATGGCATCCTGCCACTCTTCTTCCGGCAAAGATTTTAAAAGCTTACGAACTTGTTTCCCTATTCGTTTTGTTGCAGAATGTATCACAATCCCTTTATAATGAGGATTTTTCCAATGGTAATCAGAACGATGTTTATCAAAGTAAGCAGCCATTCCCACCTCATCCGAAGGCACGCGTTCCCATATTTCCCGATTACTGATTTCAAACAACAACATACCATCACGATACTCTTGCATAAGCATACGAAACTCCGGATACTTCTGTTCCAAACGACTGTATTCATAGTCGAGTACAGACTTCATGATAAACCCTTTCAACTGACGTTGTATCCCCTGAGGATGGGCAATAGCAAAATTTGCAAACATTTGCCCCGTATATTCTCTGCCACCAAGAGTAAAAAGTTTCTTTTCAGTCTGCCCTTTTGCCAACAATTCATCCATTCCCACTTTATCCGGTGTGTATTGATACTCTTTTTTCAACTTCTCCACCAAAGATTCTGTTCCCTTATCCATTCCATGACGACGGGTCTGGCGACGGATAATTTCATCTTTCACATCCTCGAAAGGCAAAATATCTTTCCGTTCAAGCACCTTGACAATATGAATACCCTGCGGAGTGAAGAAAGGACGGGATATTTCACCCGGTTTCATTTTAAAGACCGTATCTTCAAATTCAGCCGGCATCTGTAGCCAACTTACCCAGAAAGACTTCTTTTCGTCAGAAAAGTTACGTACGCAAGCATCAAAATCCGCTTGTCCGTTCTGCAATGCAGTATAAAGAGAATCCATGCGGGTTTCAGTAGTACGGAGCAAATGACTGGTAGCTGTCTGAGGCAGGGATTTAAAGATATGACTAACCCGTACTTGTCCCGCACGCTGATTGGCTTTCATCTTGTCATATACTTGCCGAGCGGCAAGTTCTGATACGGTTTCATCTGTTAAATAAGTCTTTGCCAACTGACGACGATAACCTTCCAGTTCTTCACGGAAAGCACGGGTAGTATCCAATCCCATAGCCTCAGCTGCGGCAACCTTCAACTTAAAGTTTACAAACAAATCAACATATTCGTTCAATGTTTTCTGCTCTATACCAGAAAGAGCATTATTCTTATTATAGATATATTCAAACTCCGAACGGAGAATATCTTTCCCGTTAATACGCATCAGCACAGGATCTTGCTGAGCAAAAACTGTCCATCCCAGACATAGGAAAATTATTGTCAATCCACTTCTTATCATAACTATCTTCTTTTGAAAAAGAACAATGTAATAACGGGAAAACATCTTTTATATTGTTTGCCTTCAACGGCTTTCTTTAAACACATCATCTGTCTGCCTCAAACAGACGGTCTGTTTACCTCAAACAGACCATCTGCTTATGCCGAACAGACCATGTATTTTCAGAAACTAAAATACCCGGAAAGAAACTGCTCCTTTCCGGGTATTCTTATCTAACTTGCCTATACTTTTATTCGGGACGACTGTAATTCGGAGCCTCGCTTGTAATCGATACATCGTGCGGATGACTTTCGAGTACACCTGCATTGGTAATACGGGTAAACTTAGCATCGTGCAACTGCTCAATATTGCCTGCACCACAGTAACCCATACCAGCACGCAGACCACCAACCAACTGGAAGATTACTTCATACAAAGTTCCTTTATAAGGTACACGAGCAGCAATACCTTCGGGCACCAACTTCTTCACGTCATTAGTTCCGCTCTGGAAATAACGGTCCTTTGAACCATTTTCCATTGCTTCCAACGAGCCCATACCACGGTACGACTTGAATTTACGTCCATTGAAGATAATCGTATCACCCGGAGATTCTTCCGTTCCGGCAACCAGCGAACCGATCATTACACTATAACCTCCGGCAGCCAAGGCCTTCACAACATCTCCTGAGTAACGCAACCCACCGTCAGCAATCAAAGGAATACCTGTTCCCTTCAATGCCTTGGCAACATCATATACAGCAGACAACTGAGGAACACCCACACCTGCTACAACGCGAGTAGTACAGATAGAACCCGGACCGATACCAACTTTAACGCCATCAGCACCAGCTTCTACCAATGCCTTTGCAGCCTCTCCGGTAGCAATGTTACCTACTACAATATCAATATTCGGGAAACGCTTCTTTGCTTCTTTCAATTTCTCTATCACATAGATAGAATGTCCGTGAGCAGTATCGATAACAATAGCATCGGCACCGGCATCCACCAAAGCTTGCATACGGTCGAGGGTATCAGCAGTAACTCCTACTCCGGCAGCTACACGCAAACGACCTTTAGAGTCTTTGCAGGCCATCGGTTTATCTTTAGCTTTCGTAATATCTTTATAAGTAATCAGTCCTACCAGCTTACCTTCTTTATCCACAACCGGCAATTTCTCAATTCTGTGTTCCTGCAAAATCTGAGAAACAGCTTCCATATCAGTAGTCGGATTCGTAGTAATGATATTTTCTTTTGTCATCACTTCATCGATATGCTTATTCATATCTCTTACGAAGCGAAGGTCACGGTTAGTAACAATTCCTACCAAATATCTTTCATCATCTACTACTGGAATACCACCGATTCTATATTCTGCCATCAATGCTAATGCATCTCCTACAGTAGAACCTCTTTTAATGGTTACCGGATCATAAATCATACCATTTTCAGCGCGCTTCACAATGGCAACCTGACGTGCCTGCTCCTCAATGGACATATTCTTATGAATAACACCGATACCACCTTCACGTGCAATGGCAATAGCCATTTTCGCCTCAGTAACCGTGTCCATAGCGGCCGTTACAAACGGAATTTTCAACTCAATGTTTTTTGAAAACTTTGTCGAGAGTTCGACAGTTTTAGGGAGTACTTCAGAGTAAGCGGGGATTAACAAAACGTCGTCATAAGTTAATCCATCCATTACAATCTTATCAGCAATAAATGACATAGGGCTATGCGTTTAAAATTTATTGCGTGCAAATATACGGTTTTTATTCCATTCCGTATGTGTGCACGCAATATTTTTTTCTTTTTTTAAACCAACAGCCAAGGATTAATTCGCCATTTCAGAAATGAACTTGATGCGAACCAAACGTACTTCTTCTTCCGTGAAATCATCCCCCAACTCATCGAGGGCATCATCTACTTTGTCTGTGGTGGATTCTTTATAATAATCATAGATATCCAGCATATGGTCTTCGTCCATAATCTCATCCAGGAAGTAGTCGATATTCAACTTCGTACCGGAATAAACAATAGCCTCTATTTCGTCCAGCAAATCACTGAACTCGATACCTTTGGAGAGAGCGATATCATCCAGTGCCACTTTCCGGTCTATAGACTGAATTATAGAAACCTTCAGTTTTGACTTATTGGCAACCGTACGAACACGTAAATCTTCCGGACGTTCGATCTCATTCTCTTCACAATGACGCTTAATGAGTTTACAGAACTCTTCACCATAACGTTTCGCCTTACCGGCTCCTACGCCAGGAATATTCTGCAGTTCGTCCAATGTCACCGGATAAATGGTAGCCATGGCTTCCAACGAAGGATCCTGAAATATAACGTATGGCGGCACTTCCAACTTCTTAGAGAGCTTCTTGCGCAAATCCTTCAGCATGGAATAAAGAGCCGGATCGACAGCGCAAGAACCACCTCCCCGTGCCGGAGCTTCTTCTTCCACTTCTTCGAAATCATTATCTTCGGTTATCTTAAATGACTTAGGATGTTTCAGGAATTTCTTTCCGGCATCCGTCACCTTCAACAAACCGTAATTTTCCACATCTTTGCTCAGGTAACCGGCAATCAACGCTTGACGAATGACAGCATTCCATGTCTTGTCCTCTTCGCCCATGCCAGAACCGAAAGCTTCCAGATCTTCATGCAGGTGCGCTTGTACTTCGGTAGTTTCGCGTCCTTGTATAATGTCGATAATATAATCTGCTTTAAAATTCTCTTTCACCGCGAGAATAGCCTCTATCACGGTACATAATAATTCTTGAGCCTCCACTTGTTTTTTCGGGTTTAAACAGTTGTCACAATTTCCACAGTTCTCTTCCAAATACTCTTCGCCGAAGTAATGCAACAGCGTCTTTCGGCGGCATACAGAAGATTCGGCATAAGCAGCAGTTTCCAACAGAAGCTGTTTGCCAATTTCCTGTTCTGCTACAGGTTTGCCTTGCATGAACTTTTCCAGTTTCTGCAAGTCTTTATTGGTATAAAAGGTAATGCACTGCCCTTCACCTCCGTCTCTTCCGGCACGTCCTGTTTCCTGATAATATCCTTCCAGACTTTTCGGAATATCATAATGAATGACATAACGTACATCGGGCTTATCAATACCCATACCGAAAGCAATGGTTGCCACAATCACATCTATTTTCTCCATCAAGAAGTCATCTTGATTTTGCGTACGTGTTGCAGAGTCCATACCTGCATGGTAAGCACGGGCATTGATGCCGTTTGCCTGCAGAATCTCAGCAAGTTCCTCTACTTTCTTCCGGCTCAGGCAATAAATAATACCTGATTTTTCCGAGTTATTCTTGATAAACTTGATGATATCTCTATCTATATTATTAGTCTTGGGACGTACCTCATAATAGAGGTTCGGACGATTGAACGAAGACTTGAACACCTCTGCATCCACCATACCCAGATTTTTCTGAATATCGTGCTGCACCTTAGGAGTAGCAGTCGCCGTCAAAGCAATCACCGGAGCTTTTCCGATTTCATTGATAATAGGACGGATACGCCGGTATTCCGGACGGAAATCATGTCCCCACTCGGAGATACAATGTGCTTCATCTACAGCATAGAAGGATATCTTCACTGTCTTCAGAAACTCCACGTTTTCCTCTTTCGTCAGCGATTCAGGAGCCACATACAGCAACTTCGTCTTACCACTGAGGATATCAGACTTTACCTGATCTATCGCGCCTTTATTAAGGGAAGAGTTTATAAAATGGGCAATACCATCTTCTTCACTGAAGTTGCGCATCGCATCGACCTGGTTCTTCATTAGAGCAATCAGAGGAGAAATCACAATACCCGTGCCTTCCATCATTAATGAAGGTAACTGGTAACATAATGATTTGCCACCGCCTGTAGGCATCAGCACGAATGTATCGTTGCCTGCTAACAGGTTTTGTATGATAGCTTCCTGATTCCCTTTAAACGTGTCAAATCCGAAGTATTTCTTCAGCTGGTCTGTCAAATTAATCTTCTTCCCTGCCATGATTCATTAGGTTGTTTTTTGAGTGATTGTTCAACATCTCGTTTAGCCATTCTTTTTTTAATAAGAACTCTAACAAAGTTATAAACAACTTCTTAATTTTCAAGCATAATCCAATGAATATTTTTCAATAAAAAACAAAAAAGTCAGTTTTGCACATCCTTATCATTTGATTTTAAGCAGTTTGCAGTCTTGCAATGTTTGCTTTTTCAAGTTGTTGTTTTGCGTAATCCAACGTCACAACAAAGGTATCTTTGTGCTCAGAAGGGATTTCGAACATAGCATCCATCATTATGGTCTCCACAATAGATCGCAATCCACGGGCTCCCAATTTGTATTCCACAGCCTTATCGACTATGTATTCAAAAACCTCATCTTCGAACTTCAATTCCACTTTATCCATCTCAAACAGCTTTACATACTGTTTGATAATAGAGTTCTTGGGTTCAGTCAGGATGGAGCGCAAAGCAGCACGGTCCAATGGATTAAGATAAGTCAACACCGGCAGACGACCGATGATTTCAGGTATCAAACCGAATGACTTCAAATCCTGCGGAGCGATATATTGCATCATATTGCTCTTATCGATCACCGCAGTATTACGCACTGCACTATAACCCACCACATGCGTATTCAGTCGTTGAGCTATTTTCTTCTCAATGCCATCGAATGCACCGCCGCAAATGAAAAGGATATTCTTCGTGTTCACCGGAATCATCTTCTGGTCGGGGTGTTTACGTCCACCCTGAGGCGGTACGTTCACCACTGAGCCTTCCAACAATTTCAGTAAACCTTGCTGTACACCTTCTCCACTCACATCACGAGTGATGGAAGGATTATCACCCTTACGGGCTATTTTATCAATTTCATCAATGAACACAATGCCTTGTTCTGCTTCGGGAACATTATAATCTGCCACCTGCAGCAGGCGAGTCAGAATACTTTCAATATCCTCACCTACGTATCCTGCCTCGGTAAGCACCGTGGCATCCACAATCGTAAAAGGAACATGAAGCAGTTTGGCAATAGTACGCGCCAGCAGGGTCTTTCCCGTACCAGTACTTCCTACCATAATAATGTTGGACTTTTCAATTTCCACATCATCACCGCCGTCCTTTTGCAACAGGCGCTTATAGTGATTGTATACCGACACGGAAAGGAAACGCTTGGCATCGTCCTGTCCAATGACATATTGATCAAGGAATTCTTTTATTTCTAAAGGTTTCGGAAGTTCTCTCAGGTTCAGTTTTGTTGCAGCGCCACCTCTTTTTGCTCCACCCAATGCCTCCTGAGTAATCTCATAGGCCTGAGTAGCACAACTATCGCAGATGAAACCGTTCATTCCTGTTATCAGGAATCCGACTTCATCTTCCATACGCCCACAAAAACTACACCTTCCTTTGTTTCTTTTTGAGTCTGCCATATTTATTTTTTAATCAACACTTCATCTACCATACCATACTCTTTGGCTTCCTGTGCCGTCATCCAGTAGTCACGGTCAGAGTCTGCCCAAACTTTATCAAAAGGAGTATGAGAGTGATCAGCAATGATAGTATACAGTTCTTTCTTCAGTTTTTGTATTTCACGGGCTGTGATTTCAATATCTGAAGCCTGCCCCTGCGCACCGCCCATCGGCTGATGTATCATTACACGCGAATGAGTCAGTGCCGAACGCTTACCCTCAGCACCTGCCACCAGCAACACTGCAGCCATACTTGCCGCCATACCGGTACAGATAGTTGCTACGTCACTTGTAATAAACTGCATTGTATCATAAATACCCAATCCTGCATATACAGAACCACCCGGTGAATTGATATAAATAGAGATATCTTTACCCGGATCTACCGAGTCCAGATAAAGTAACTGCGCCTGTAAAGTATTGGCGGTATAATCGTCAACTTGCGTACCAAGGAAAATGATGCGATCCATCATCAAGCGGGAGAAAACGTCCAACTGTGTTACATTAAGCTGACGCTCTTCCAGGATATAAGGATTTAAATACCCGGCTTGTGATTTAATCACATCGTCCAACACCAAACTATTCATTCCTAAATGCTTGGTAGCGTATTTTCTAAAATCATCCATATTACTTTCTTTATTTAGGTTTAGTAAATTGAAATGCAAAGAAACAAAAAAGAACACAGAGACACAAAAAAACACAGAGTTATATACTATAAAACTCTGTGTTTCTTAATGTTTTTAAACTGTTTTCAGAATAAAAAAGCTTATTCAAACATCTTGTTGAATTCTTCTGCAGAAATTGTTTTGTTATTCAGCTTCACCTGAGACTTCAAAGCAGAAGCCAATTTGGTTTCAACAACGCGGTTCACCAAACCTTCTACACTTTCTTTCTTCTTCAGCATTTCCTTTGCATAGTTTTCCAGAAGATCTTCGGGAACGCTCATCATACCATATTGTGCAAACTGAGCACGAGTAGCTTCCTTAGCCATATTGACTACATCTTCCTGTTCAACTTTAATATCATTTGCCTTCACCAACTGTTCCTTAATCAGGTGCCATGTCAGTTCTTCAATGCTCTTATCATAGTTGTCATCAACAAACTTTTCGTCTTTATCCTGATTGTTCATACGCATGATGCGTTTCAGCAATGCATCCGGGAATTCCAGTTTGCCAACCTTTTCCATCAACATCTTACGAGCATCGATCAGGAATTTATAATCGCTGTCTGCTACGAACTGATTAGCAATTACTTCTTTTACTTTAGCGCGGAATTCTTCTTCAGTCTTCACTACGTCTTTACCACATACCTGGTCAAAGATTTCCTGAGTCAGTTCTCCTTCTACGAAACGAGTAACTTCTTCTACCTGATAGCTGAAGTTAGATTTCATTTCAGCAGCCTCTTCCTTGTCGATCTTCAACAGAGAAGACAGTTCGGCAGCATTACCTTCCCATGCAGTGTGAGGATTGAATACAAGTACATCGTTAACCTTTGCATTGGCGAAAATAGCTTTTTGCTCATCGTTCTTCATATAAGACGGCATCATTACAGCACCTTCTACCTGAATACCCCCTTCTTTGGTATTGCCGTTTTCGTCCAACTCAGCCAACAGACCTTTCAACATATCCTTATCTTCGTAAACGTCTACTTTCTCGTACTTACCGTTACGTTGTGTATAAGCTTTCACCTGATTGTTTACCATATCTTCGGTAACATCAATCAAATAGTAGTCTACTTTATCTTTAGCGTCTACTTCAGCCTTGAATTCAGGTGCCAAAGCAATATCAAACAGGAATTCAAATTCTTCCATAGTGTCGAAGTCGATCTCCGGTTGCTTGTCTTCGTTTGGCAACGGTTCGCCGAGGATAGATACATTATTATCTTGAATATACTTATATACAGCTTCTGAAAGTGCCTTATTCACTTCTTCGGCAATAACAGATTTACCATACATTTTCTTAACCAAGCTCATCGGAACCATACCCGGACGGAAACCCGGAACTTGAGCTTTCTGACGAAGACTTTTCAATGATTTATCAACTTTTTCCTGATAATCGGCTTTCTCAAGCTTTACAGTAAGCAGAGCGCTTACTTTGTCAATGTTTTGTAATGAAACGTTCATTCTGACAATTATTTATTTGATTTATACTTTGTTCCAATCTCAAATGAGGGTGCAAAATTAGCGTTATTCTTTCAATTATCAAAAAAACATAGCTGAATTATTTCTTTATAACAAAAGGAGAGAATACTTACCATTGAATGATACCTCTATCATTAAAAAGAAAAGTCTGCGCCCCATAAACAACAAATTGTTATTTCATAAGGCATTTATCTATAGATTCGAAAGAAAAAGCAAAAAAAATAGAAGAGAAATATTGTTAATTCGAAATATTTCAGTTTCTTTGTTGCGGAATGGTAATGCGTTAGTTTTTAGATTTTCAGTACATGGTTTTTACTTCCGTTTTATTAAAACGCTTTTGTAAACTCTCTGTTGTTGTGATCCTTTTATTATACTTACTGTTCCAAGAGAGTTTTATCCATTTATTTATTTTACATTTTCATTATGAACATTTACGTAGGAAACCTTAACTACAAAGTTAGGGAATCAGACCTGCAAAAGGTCATGGAAGATTACGGTGCTGTAACCGCAGTCAAATTTATCAAAGATCGCGAAACCGGTCGTTTCAGAGGCATTGCATTTGTAGAAATGGAAGATGCAGCAGCTGCAGCTAAAGCGATTGAAGAACTCGACGGAGCTGAATATTTCGGCCGCAACATGGTAGTTAAAGAAGCAAGACCTCCGAAATACTAATATAAAGGAGAAAGAAAACAAGACCGCCTGCTCACTCTTGGAAAAGAGAGCAGGCGGTCTTTGTTTTACCACTATCATTATTTCATAAAATCCTTGCGACGAAGCACAAAGCTATTACTCAGATACTTTTCACGTACAATTTTGTTTTCCGCCAACTCTTCCGGCGTTCCCTGGAACAAGATTTTCCCTTCGAACAACAGATAAGCACGGTCGGTAATACTTAATGTTTCCTGCACGTTATGGTCAGTAATCAGGATACCGATATTCTTATCCTTTAATTTCCATACGATTTGCTGAATATCTTCTACAGCAATCGGGTCAACTCCTGCAAAAGGTTCGTCGAGCATGATAAACTTAGGGTCGATAGCAAGACAACGGGCAATCTCTGTACGACGGCGCTCACCACCCGAAAGTTGGTTACCTTTATTTTTACGCACCTTCTGCAAACGGAATTCCGCAATCAGGTTTTCCAGTTTTTCCTTCTGATATTCCAGAGGTTTATCCGTCATTTCCAGTACAGAAGCAATATTATCTTCCACACTCATCTGGCGAAATACAGATGCTTCCTGCGCCAAATATCCGATACCGGTTTGCGCACGCTTATACACCGGATATTTCGTAATATCCAGGTCATCCAGAAAAATACGTCCCTCATTCGGCGTAATCAGTCCCACGGTCATATAGAATGAAGTCGTCTTACCAGCACCGTTCGGTCCCAGTAAACCAACAATTTCCCCCTGCTTCACATCTATGGAAACATGGCTTACTACTGTACGTTTACCGTACTTTTTCACCAGGTCCTCAGTGCGAAGCACCATTTTGCTTTCTTCCATACTTGCGTTATTTTGCCGCAAATGTAGCAATTATCAGCTGAAAATGGGCTATATTTGCAGACAAAATAGTTAAGAGTCATGATAAAAGCACTTAAAACTGTCGGAAGATACATCATGTTGATGGGGCGCACTTTTGCCCGCCCGGAGCGCATGCGCATGTTCTTCCGCCAATACCTCAACGAGATGGGGCAACTCGGCGTGAACTCTATCGGCATTGTGTTGCTGATTTCGTTCTTCATCGGCGCTGTTATCACCATACAAATCAAACTGAACATCGAGAGCCCTTTTATGCCACGTTGGACAGTAGGTTATGTGACACGTGAAATTATGTTGCTGGAATTCTCTTCCTCCATCATGTGTCTGATATTAGCAGGAAAAGTAGGTTCCAATATAGCCTCTGAGTTGGGAACCATGCGAGTAACCCAACAAATCGATGCATTGGAAATCATGGGAGTCAATTCAGCTAATTACCTGATCCTTCCCAAGATTTGCGCCATGGTGACCACCATTCCTTTCCTGGTAACGTTCAGTATCTTTGCCGGCATCATCGGAGCCTTTGCCACGTGTTGGTTCGGTGGCATCATGTCGGCGGTAGACTTGGAATACGGTTTGCAATATATGTTTGTAGAATGGTTTATCTGGTGTGGCATCATCAAATCATTGTTCTTCGCTTTCATCATCGCCAGTGTATCGGCCTTTTTCGGTTATACCGTCGAGGGTGGTTCTATAGAGGTGGGCAAGGCCTCTACAGACTCTGTGGTATGCAGCAGCGTACTTATCTTATTTGCCGACTTAATATTAACTAAACTCTTAATGGGATGATCGAACTGAAAGGACTTTGGAAATCATTTGAAGGCAGAGATGTATTAAAGGATATCAATGCCACTTTTGAAAATGGGAAAACTAATCTCATCATCGGACAGAGTGGTTCGGGAAAAACCGTATTGATGAAGTGTATCGTTGGATTGCTCACACCGGAACGGGGTGAATTATTATACGACAACCGAAATTTCCTTGCCATGGGCAAGAATGAAAAGAAAGCATTGCGCCGCGAAATGGGAATGATATTCCAAAGTGCGGCATTGTTTGACTCCATGACGGTGCTGGACAATGTAATGTTTCCTTTGAACATGTTCAGCAACGATACATTCCGCGACCGTACCCGCCGTGCCATGTTCTGTCTGGATCGCGTAAACCTGGCAGAAGCAAAAGATAAATTTCCAGGTGAAATCAGTGGTGGTATGCAAAAACGTGTTGCCATAGCCCGCGCCATTGCCTTAAATCCGCAATACTTGTTCTGTGACGAACCGAACTCCGGATTAGACCCAAAGACCTCATTGGTAATCGACGAACTGGTACACGATATCACCCATGAATACAATATGACCACCCTCATCAACACCCACGACATGAACTCTGTAATGGGTATCGGTGAAAAAATTATTTATATCTACGACGGATACAAGGAGTGGGAAGGCAGTAAAGACGACATCTTCACTTCCAGCAACAAGAAACTCAACGATTTTATTTTTGCATCCGACCTCTTCCGGAAGGTAAAGGAAGTGGAAGTGCAGAATATAGAAGGATAAGATTAAAAAAATTAGCAATCTCCTATAAATAGGGCGTCCGGATGTTTTTCCGGACGCCCTTTTCCTCATAAAACCAGTTAATAGAATTGACATATATCCTCACGATATACTTTGATTGCCCTTATATCTTCATGAGAAAACATGAAGAACAACTTCAATTACGGCAACAAAGATAACCAAAAGATACTAATAAAAAATCACGGAAAACCGTTACACTCTGAATTTTCCGCAAATCATTTCAGCGCAATCCATCCTTGCGCAACAGCCTTGACTACCATATCTATAGCATTCTTTGCTCCAAACTTGCTAATAAGCCTTTTACGAAATGTTTCCACAGTGTTCTCTGAAATTTTCAATAAATCAGCAATTTCATGGGTGTTCATTCCTTTAGCCACAGCCTCCAACACATCACGCTCCCGACGGGTAGGCGCATCCTTAGGCTGCAAACCTGCTGATGCAGAATTCAGTTTCTGCGAGATAGCAGCAAACCGTGGACAAGCATGCGCTTCTCCTCTCAACACACAACGAATAGCTGTCATTAACTCCGCAGAGGCCGAAGATTTCAGAATAACAGCATTCACTCCGCACTGTACCAACCTGTTAACTATCCATATTTCTTCGTGCATTGTATTCACAATAATCTTTGCCTGGTCATTCATTTCACGGATTTTAGCAATCAACTCAAATCCGGACATATCAGGAATACTGACATCCAGGATATATATATCATAATCTCGTCTTTCAATCAATTCTGCAGCTTGCAATCCGGAAGTTACAGCATCCACCACAACTACTTCCGGCATCTTATTCACCACTTTACAAATACCTTCCAGAATCAGATTATGATCATCCACTACCAATAATTCTGCCTTCACATTCTTTTCCATTGTTCGATTAGATTAATACGTTAATTTTCAAACGGGTTCCCTTACCAGGAGAAGAGACCAGTTCAACTTCAGCACCTACGGTTTCCGCTCGCTGCCAGATAGTCCGTAAGCCGATACCCTTAGTTTTCTTGCTCATATCAAACCCTTTTCCGTCGTCTGCTACAAGTATGGAAAGGTCATTATTTTCCAGAACTAACTCTACCTGTATACAGGTTGAGCCGGCATATTTTACTGCATTGCTCACTGCTTCCTGAACAATGCGATAACATTCAAAACTGATTGATTTAGGCACTACATTCCAATCTACACCTACCGTAGAATGATATTCCGCATGCGTACCTTCTGGCAATGATAAGTGCAAAACATAGTCAGCAAGCAGTTCATCGAGTGTAGCATACTGGAAAACCGGTGGCATCAGTTCATGGGAAAGTTTTCTCAACCTTTCCCTAGTATTATTCAATAAATCCAGCTGCTTATCCAGATCAGCTCCTTCTTCAGTAGAAATAGTACGAATATTCATTTCAAGTGCAAGCAAATTATTACATACATCATCATGCAATTCAGTTGCCATACGCTCCCGTTCACTCTCCAAACCATCAATGTATTTTCGTGTTAAGCGCTGTTCTGTTTCTTTCTGGAGCTCCAGGAATTCGCGCTCTTTTTCACAAGCTGCATTTGCCAGCAAAGCAATCCTTGCCCGCTGACGTTGGCGTGCATAAAGTGAGCCCAGCAACAAAATTCCCAGTAAAGAGATCACCGAACCTACAATAATACGGTGACGTAACATATACGTCTCCTGTTCCAACTGTTCACGCCTCAGGCTTACAATCTCCAACTCCTTCTCTTTGGTCCGGTACTTCACAGAATATTCGGACAACTGGTCAGTCTCTTCCGTCTGGAACACAGAATCACGAAGTGCATAAGCCTGCGTCATATAATTATAAGCCAAAGACAGATTATTCACAGCCAGATAACATTCCGATAATTTCCTGTAATGCTCATAATCACGTGCATCTTTATATCCACTACGGAGCATATCAACTATCTTGCGATAATAAACAATAGCATCCGCATAGTTCTTACTTTCCTGCAACAATGCAGCTTTTGCCTGGTAATACTTGAAACGCTCTATATCAGTCTGCATCTCATGCGCCAATTTATCCAACTTCTGCAAGTACTGCATTGCAATATCCAGATTTCCATCCAACCGGTAGGCATTTACCAAATAATTATAAGCATTACATAGCTGCCTTCTGTCATTCACCTGCTCCAAAAAAGGAATAGCTTTCAGTAACGTGTCAATGCCCTCTGTACGCATTTTCTCCATTCGTACCAAGATGGCACCCAAATTAACATAGCACGTACCTATCCTCCGTTTATTATCTGTCTTCAAAGCATATTTCAAAGCTTTTTCGGAGAAGGAAATAGCATCCTCCGGTCGATTCCAGTCACAATAAGCCGTCGCTATATTTCCATATATAAAAGCGACCGTGTTGTAATTTCCACACAATTCACACAAATGGAGCGCTTCTTCAAAGTTAGCGATACAATCCTCCAGATTCTTTTTCCGACGATAGATAGTGCCCAACTGATTCAGATTTTCAATCAACATAGCTGTATCTTTATCGGCAGCAGAGCGCTCACTGGCACGAATGGTATAAACTAAAGCCGAATCGGTCTGTCCCTCAAAAAGAAAAGAACTGGCATAATTCGTCAATATGGTGCGGCATGCCTCCTCAGCACCCGGCAAACCTTCACCAGCTACCAACCCTTTATGAAAATAATAACGTGCAGAGTCATAGCGGGCATCCGCATTACAATAATATCCCATATCACAGCAAGCCTGGGCTATTGTAAACCTCAATCCAGCCTTTTCAGCCAAGCCAATGGCTTTCCGTTTCAAAGCGTACCCCTGCTTGAAGTCGCCTTTAATGAAGTAACCTTCACTTAGCCAGATGTAGTATTCGATAAATATTTCCGGCTTTCCACTGTCTATGGCCAGTTGATGAATGGAATCGGCGTATGAAAGAAGTAAATCAGGATCTTCTTCTGTCTGATAAAGGAGTTTACAGACCTTGACATAGCTATCCAGGTTTCTGTTTTGGGCTGCCTCTTGTTGTAATGCGCGTAAATCCGACTTGTCCTCTGCCCACAGCACACCTATGGAGAGGAGCAAGCAGCATCCCAATACCCACCTGTAACGTTTCATCTAATCCTTTTTTATGTTGTCAGAGCAAAAATAAATATTATATTTATATTAACCTATTTTTTATTTACATTTTCCTAATAAGCAACAAAAAAACCGCCTGATTTATAACTAAATCGGGCGGTTTCATACCAATATCTCAGTAATCGATTTATCTACTTCTGACGGATATAAATATTTATCGGAGTTCCTGTCAGGTTCCACTTTTCACGCATCTTGTTTTCCAGGAAACGTTTATATGGCTCTTTCACGTACTGCGGCAGATTAGCGAAGTAAACAAAAGAAGGCACCTGTGTATTCGGCAATTGCGTAATATATTTAATCTTGATATACTTACCTTTGGTTGCAGGAGGCGGATATGCCTCAATCAACGGCAGCATTTCCTCGTTTAAGCGGGCAGTCGGAATACGCGTCATACGGTTGTCATATACACTGCGTGCTTCCTCCAGCACCTTCAGGATACGTTGTTTGGTCAATGCCGAACCGAAGATGATAGGGAAGTCAACGAATGGAGCAAAGCGGCTACGGATCGCATCTTCAAAAGTCTTCATCACTTTCACAGTCTTATCCTGTACCAAATCCCACTTATTCACTACTACCACCAGACCTTTGGCATTCTTCTGTATCAGTGAGAATATATTCAAGTCCTGGCTTTCAACACCACGTGTAGCATCCAACATCAGAATACACACATCCGCATTCTCAATGGAACGGATGGAACGAATCACAGAATAATATTCCAGATCCTCATTCACCTTATTCTTTTTACGGATACCAGCAGTATCTACCAGATAGAAATCAAATCCAAACTTATTATAACGGGTATAGATAGAGTCACGTGTTGTACCGGCAATCTCCGTTACAATGTTCCGTTCTTCTCCGATAAAGGCATTCACGATAGAAGATTTACCAGCATTCGGGCGTCCCACCACAGCAAAGCGGGGAATATCCTCATCTAGAATCTCATCCGTATCCTTTTTAAATGTACCCACAATCAAGTCCATCATATCCCCCGTACCGCTACCCGTCATAGCCGAGATGCAGTAAGGATCACCCAGACCCAACTTATAAAATTCGGGAGCATTGTATTGTAATTCCCCGTTATCAGTCTTATTGGCAATCAGCAACACCGGCTTTTGAGTCCGGCGCAAAATGGCTGCTACCTGCATATCGAGGTCAGTTACCCCATTCATCACATCTACTACAAACAATATAACGTCTGCTTCGTCCACAGCCATCAGCACCTGTTTGCGTATTTCCTCTTCAAAGATATCGTCAGAGTTCACCACCCATCCGCCGGTATCTACCACGGAGAACTCTTTCCCCAGCCATTCGGACTTACCGTACTGGCGATCTCGTGTTGTTCCTGCTTCTTCGTTCACAATTGCCTGACGTGTTTTGGTCAAGCGATTAAATAAAGTAGACTTTCCCACATTGGGGCGTCCTACGATTGCAACTAAATTTCCCATAGTTCACTCTTCTTGTTTTTGCGACTATCACAGTCGTATGAATACTCTAATCCAGTTGATAGCCAAAATTGCGCAACTCTTTATCCGAACTACGCCAATCCTTATCCACCTTCACAAATGTCTCCAGGAAAATCGTTTTTCCGAAGAACCTCTCTAAATCACGGCGTGCTTCAGTAGCCACTTTTTTCAGTGCCTTACCTTGCTTGCCGATAATAATTCCTTTCTGCGAATCGCGCTCCACATAAATCACAGCGCTGATATGTATCTTCTTCGCATCCTCCTTAAACTGTTCCACCACTACCTCTACCGAGTAAGGTATCTCCTTATCATAGTACAACAAAATTTTCTCTCGGATAATCTCGTTTACAAAGAAACGGGCCGGCTTGTCCGTCCACTGGTCCTTATCAAAGTAAGGCGGTGAATCGGGCAACAGTTCTTTCACCCGCTTCATCACATAATCCACATTGAACTTTGCCGTTGCAGAAATCGGAATAATCTCTGCATTGGGCAATAATGCTTTCCAAGCTTCCACAAGTTCCACCAGTTTCTCCTGGTTCGACAAATCAATCTTGTTGATAAGGAGCAACACCGGTATTTCCATGTGTGCCACCTTCTCCACAAACTCATTATGCTTATCGGGTGTCTCAACCACATCTGTTACATATAGCAACACATCCGCATCTGTCAGAGCCGAAGTAGAGAAATTCAGCATAGACTCCTGCAACTTATACTGTGGCTTCAGCACTCCCGGAGTATCCGAGAATACAATCTGCATATCATCCGTATTATAGATTCCCATGATACGATGACGGGTTGTCTGCACCTTGAAAGTAGCAATCGAAATCCGCTCGCCCACCAAGGCGTTCATCAATGTAGATTTACCCACGTTCGGATTTCCCACGATGTTTACAAAACCAGCTTTATGCATCACATTCCTGTATTTTAGTTGAGACAAAAAAACGCATCGAATCGAAGTAGGATGCGTTTTTTTAGTTTATATGTTAGTAACCGTAATTCGTAATCCGTGTAATTATACAGTTACTTTTTTTTTCCGTCGTATCCCCACTTCACGTAAACGGCTCCCCAGGTAAACCCTGCACCGAATGCTGTAAAGATCAGGTTATCGCCTTTTTTCAGTTTATCCTCGAAGTCCCACAGACAGAGCGGAAGCGTACCGGCACTTGTGTTACCATAATGCTCGATATTAATCATTACTTTCTCATGGGGAAGCTCCAGGCGGTGAGCTACTGCATCGATAATACGCAGATTGGCCTGGTGAGGAATAATCCAGTCAATATTCTCTTTGGTGAGATTATTTCGTTCTGCAATGGCAGCGCACGCATCCGACATATTCGATACAGCATATTTGAATACTGTACGGCCTTCCTGATAAATGAAGTGCATATGGTTATCCACTGTAAAATAAGAAGGAGGGCATACAGAACCACCTGCTTTCATATGCAAGAAAGGTAATCCCTTACCATCTGTTCTCAAGATAGCGTCCATAACACCTACATCTTCCGTAGTAGGTTCCATCATAACCGCAGCTGCACCATCACCGAAAATCGGACAAGTAGCACGCTCTGTGTAATCTACCATAGACGACATTTTATCAGCGCCTACTAAAATGATCTTCTTATATCTTCCCGAGCGGATAAAGTTAGCTCCTGTTTCCAACAGATACAGAAAACCGCTGCACGCAGCCTGCAAGTCAAAAGCAAAAGCATGTTTTAAACCGAGCTTATCACATAAGATAGAAGCTGTAGAAGGGAAGTGATAATCAGGAGTAGTAGTAGCTACAATCACCAGATCGATATCATCAGGATCAGAACCAGTACGCTGCATCAACTGCTTTGCAGCCTTGCGAGCCATGTACGAAGTACCCAGTCCTTCTTCGTTCAGGATATGTCTTTCCTTTACTCCGATACGGGTCATAATCCATTCATCGTTGGTATCCACCATTCTTGATATCTCTTCATTCGTCAAGATATAATCGGGTACATATCCGCCGACTCCTGTAATTACTGCATTTATTTTTTCCATCAATCCTGCTTAAAGTTAATAAATACCTAAACAACGGTAGTCTAAAAAGGTTTGTGTGTTACAAATCTTTTTAGACATCCGGCATTCAAGTATATTCTTCATCAGGCTGCAAATTAAACAGCAGCTTCTTTCTCGATAGCAAGCTTGCCTCTGTAATATCCGCAAGCACCACACACTGTGTGATATACATGCCATTCGCCACAGTTCGGGCAAATAGCCAATGTAGGAGCTACTGCTTTATCATGAGTTCTTCTCTTTGCAGTTCTTGTTTTAGACTGTCTTCTCTTAGGATGTGCCATTTTTCTTAATCTTTAATTGTTATCTAATATTTTCTTTAATTCATTCCAACGCGGATCAATCTGTGTTTCCTCCGCATCACTCTCCGGCATTGCATCTTCACCTTCGATAAAGATTTCATCTTCCGCATCATCTTCATCTGCTTTTGTGCGCAGATGCTTATGCAATTTGCTGCTAACGGCCTTATTACATTTTCCGGGAGCATGTACATGCTTCATCGGGATTGCCAACGCAACAAATTCATACATGAACCATGCCACATTGATCTCCCCTTCTTCTTCAGGGATCACAATGAGGTTATCACCTTCTTCAGCATACTCATGACCAAACTTTACCATCAGTTTATCTGTAGAACTAACCGGCTGTTCCATATCGTCCAGGCAGCGGTCACATGGCACCCACACCATACCCTCCGTCTGGAAGTTGAATTCGAAAGCACGAGATGTTTTCTTTACAACCAATGTAACATTAACTTTGCCCTTCTGTACTTCCGGGCCATCAATGTTAGCGAAAAAAAGGTTATCCAGTACAAACTCATACTTACAAGAGTCTGCCTGCATGCCTTTCAAATCTATTTTGTATTTATCAAACTTTCCCAAAGCTTCTTTTATTTATTCGGGCGACAAAGATACAAATAATTATCCTCATAATGTATAAATTAGCCACGAAATATTCATTTTTTAAGCTCTATTCTGAATATCGTCCCTTTATTGATCTCCGATTGCTTTACAAAAATACGCCCCGAATGATATTCCACCACAATCCGGCGTGCCAATGACAAGCCCAGTCCCCACCCTCTTTTTTTGGTGGTATAACCGGGAGCAAACACTGTTTCAAAATTCCGTTTGTCAATTCCCTTTCCCGTATCAGCCACATCAATATGCCAAAATCTTGACGTTTCCTGTACTGAAATAGTCAAAGTTCCAGCTCCTCCCATTGCATCAATCGCATTCTTACACAGGTTCTCTATCACCCATTCAAACAAAGCAACATTCAGCCTTACAGGCGGAAGTAAATCCGGCAAATGGGTAATGATCTTCACCTTGTTCGAAGTACGATGGGAAATATAATCCGTCACCCGTTCCAACAGAGCTTTCAAGTCCGCCTCTTCCAACTCTGGAACAGAACCTATCTTCGAGAAACGATTGGCAATCATCTGCAAGCGTTCCACATCTTCCGCCATGGCAGGAATCAAGTCATCCTGTGGATATTGCGCCTTCAACAATTCCGTCCATGCCATTAATGAAGAGATAGGAGTTCCCAACTGATGGGCTGTTTCTTTAGATAGTCCAACCCATACCTTATTTTGTTCTGCTTTTTTAGAACTCAACAGGGCAAAAATAGCAATCAGAACAAAGATAAGTACCACTGCCAACTGTACATAAGGATAAACAGCCAGCCGCGTGAGCATCAAGGAAGGACCATAATACACATTCAGATAGTCACCACCACCATTCAAGTCGATACGGATACAGTTTCCTTCATGGCTGAAGCGATTCAGTTTTTCTTTCAGCGAAGCGATTGTATCGGTTGGAGATAGCTCAATATTCCTGTAAGTTTGTACATCTTCATTCTGATCCACTACAATTACCGGAATTGTATGATTGGCGTTCAGAACTTTCAGCACCATAGTCAAATCCGTATTTCCATCAGCGGTTTGGAGATTCTTCATTGCCTCGGCCCACACCTCCATACGTACCCGTTCTTCAGCAGATAAATCGCTTATCAGAGAATGGGAAACATACAGGGAAGAGATAGCTATAATCACAGCAATCAATATCAACCAGAACTTTATAGGACGGATTTGCTTCAGCATATATAAATAAGGTGTAAACTTACAGTATATAAACGAAAAAACAAAAAGAATATTATCTGGACAGGGGGTATAAATACAAAAAGCCCCCATAT
>NZ_MSHA01000090.1:0-2376 GCF_001940965.1 Bacteroides sp. Phil13
CTTGTTCGCTTAACGCGTCGCCCCCTCTTTGCGCCAAACAAAATAAACTCTCGGACGAGAGTTTTTTTGTTTGGCAATTAAATAAATCCTGACGGATTTGTGAAATACTCTTCGAGCATGCAATATGCTGTCACATATGCAATTCGCACCTATGTGCGAGTTTAGGATTTATTTTATGGCATATTGCACTAGCAATATTGCATATCGAACATAGTGAGATATTGCATTGCTTTAACAATTTCATTAAAAAATTTTGAATTTTTCTCCGTTTGTGTTAAAATAAATATATGAGAATAAACAAAGTTAAAGATATGGCAATTGAATTTGCTATCGACATAGTTGAATTATGCAAAACATTACAAGGCAAAGAAAGTGTGATGAGTAAACAGCTCTTAAGATCTGGTACATCAATTGGCGCCAATATACATGAGGCAGACTACGCTCAAGGTAAAATGGATTTTTTATCTAAACTCAAAATAGCTTTAAAAGAAAGTCATGAGAGCGAGTATTGGCTCGAACTTCTTTTTAAAACACAATATATTGACTCGAATACTTATATTAATTTAAAAAATAAATGCGGCTCAATTAGGCGAATTTTAATCGCTTCTTGTTCTACTATAGAAAAAAATTAATCACCTCCTGTAAAACTGCGAAGAAGAGGTAAAATTTATAAGTGTTTCATTAGGAGAGAAAATATGAAGAAAATCATCGTTATTGGATGCCCTGGGGCTGGAAAATCAACACTCGTTTTTAAACTTAAGGATATCTTAAACTACCCTGTCCTTCACCTTGACAAGGTCTATCATATCACAACAGATCAACATATAACTCGTGACGAGCTAAGGGCAATAGTTGCCGATTTCGCAAAAAGTAGTGACAAATGGATCATTGACGGAAACTATATTTCAACAGTTGAAGAAAGAATTAAACTTGCTGATACAATAATCATCCTAGATATCAACACACAAATATGTATTCAAAATGTTATTAATCGATCAAAAAAAGAAAAAACAGCAGATATGGCTGCTGGCTTCGACAATTCAAAGATAAAAGATGGATTTTTGGAATTTATATCAAAATTCAAGAGCGAAACTCTTCCAATTCTTATGTCTTATGTTGAGAAATATAGAAATGAAAAAGAATTTATTATTTTCCACAACTACGACGAGGTTAATTCATTTTTAGCTAACCTAAATAAATAGTTTGTGTATATTTTACGACCTACGCCGCAAACTATTTATATGAAAAAATATCTGTTCTTTATTTTATCATTAATGTTCGCTTTATGTGTCATCCCTGTAAATCACGAAGTTTCCTCGGCGGAAACAGTCGTAGAGCTTCCTGTTATTATGTATCACTCACTTTTGAAAAGTAGGACGGGAGCATACATCACTTCCCCTGCAAAATTTAAAAGTGACCTTACGTGGCTAAAGGAAAGGGGTTACACAAGCGTTTTCGTGCAAGATATCATAGATCACTGCGAAGGCAGGAAAGCTCTGCCGGATAAACCAGTGCTAATCTCTTTTGACGACGGGCATTACAACAACTATTACTATGCTTTTGACATACTGAAAGAGCTTGGCTTTAAAGCAAATATCAACATCATTGGATGTCACTCTGAGTTTTGTTCAACTCACGAAGATCGTGACAACCCAAACTACTCTCATCTAACATGGGGCGAGATAAAGGAAATGCAAGAAAGCGGGATTTGGGAAGTTGGAAATCACACATACAACATGCACAAGCTTCAGCCAAGATATGGCGTTTCAAAGATGTACAACGAAAGCTCGCAAGAATACGAAAAAAACTTAACCCACGACGTCATGAGACTTCAAGATAAGTTTGAAAAAGAGTGCGGATTTACATCAAACGTTTTTGCTTTCCCATTTGGAAAATACTCAAAAGAAAGTCTTAAGATACTAAGTGATTGCGGATTTAAAGCATTCCTTACTTGCAACGAGAAAATTAATAAGCTTGAATTTGGAAATGCATCAAAATTGCAGTATATAGGCCGTTTTAATAGAACTGGGACGCTATCAACCTATGAATTTTTCAAAAAAATAGGGCTATCATAAGAAGTGTCTCCGCAGAACACTTTAATAAAAAATCATTTTCGAGGTAAGTCAGATTTTTCAGAGAAAATTTCGACAAATACACTCTACTCAGAGATGTTACTTCGAATTTTTTTAAATTTATTCTATTTTAGAATAACATCAATCAAAGAGTTATGGGAGCAAAAAGTTTGGGATTTCTCTTGTATCTTCTTTGTTTCAGGTTCCCGATAGAGGTTTTTCATCGTCGGTTCTAATTTTTAGGCTAAAATCAAGCAAATCTTTTTGTTAACTGCCGTCCGCCCCTGAAAATCATTTAGGGAAC
>NZ_MSHA01000091.1:0-52196 GCF_001940965.1 Bacteroides sp. Phil13
TTCTTAAAAGCGAGTGCAAAGGTAGAAAGTATTTTGTAATAAGCAAAGAAAACTGAAGTTTTTTTATTAAAAAAGTTTCAGAAGAGGTCTTGAATGCTCATTAAAGTATAGTCACCTCCGTGTCATCTCCGTACCAAGTCCGTATCAACTCCCAATAAAGGTACCTTTATACGGACTTGGTACGGACTTGACTATATCCGGATAGGTAGCAGAGATATCAATATACCTCACCAACATATATATTAGATAGGAATGCAGAAAACATAAAATAATAGCTGGCAAAACGATATTTTTCAACTAACTTTATGCCCCAAAAAACAATTGGCTGATTTCAACGTTACACTATAATAAAAAAGACATCATGAAAAAACAAATCTTTAGTATGGCTGTCATGGCAGTCGTATTTGCTGCATGTGGTGGCACTAAAGCCCCCGTTACAGTAGTAGGATCGTGGGTAATGCCCATTAATGGACAACCCGGAGAAGTACAAGGCATCAAACTGGAAGAGAATGGAGAAGCATCTTCCATTAATATGCACACACTGGTATACAAAGAATGGGAACAACAAGGCGATCAGCTTTACCTGACAGTAAAAAGCATTGGTAATGGAATAGAAATAGAAGGTGTGGATACTCTGAAAATTGACAAGTTAACACCGGATTCTTTAGTGTTGAGCTCTAATTACGGATACACTCTGGAGTATGTAAGGCAGAAATAATACAAACTGTAACATATGAATCCCTGACGACTTTAAAATATAAAGTATCGTCAGGGATTTCTTCTTACCCCAACCAATCAATTACCTTGAACGAATTTCTCTACGCATAAATATAATATAAGAAAGGGCAAAGCAAAGTATTGTAACTGCAATCAATCCTGTCAACTGTGGCCATATAACCAGTAAACTCTGTCCCAATGGGAGAGGACTGGGTATAGCCCCTTGGACCTGCTCCATCATTAATGGTCCCAAACTTCGGAGAGACGGCATCAACAATACAGAAGTTGCCTGATTAAATAACTCACACGGATTCAACGACGTTATACCCCAAACTATTTTCTGATAGCCAATGGCATAATAAGGAGACATCATATCAGAAGGCATCAACATTTTGGCAATCCAGTTGACAATCATCGTATAGAAGACGCTAAAGAACAACCATATTGCCAAAGAAGCCAAGGCTGAAGTTGCCGTTTGCCGGAAACAAAGTGAAAACAGTATCGCCATATTCAACCAAAGCCCTACATAGAAAACACTGAGGACCAAAAAGGAAATGATACGGGCAAATTCTTCCGGCGTGGGTGGAATACCAATAGCAATCAATCCGGCACCCATCACCAGGAACCCTAATACAAACAGCATAATTGTAATCACGATCAATGCAGCAACAAATTTGGCATTGATTATGCAATCACGATGTATCGGTTGTGATAATATGCGGCATAACGTTCCCTTGTTCTGTTCCGAGTTCATGGCGTCAAATCCCAAAGCAATGCCTAGCAACGGTCCTAAAAAGTTAATGAATAGAACGAAGGAAGGTAACGTACCATCCGATACAGTAAACAATTTCAGGAAGAAAAAAGTATCTTCCACACCACCTGACTTGATAGCCTCGCGCATACTGGTGAGTGATGTATACAAAGCTCCCATACAGGTTAGTGTAATAATGGCAAGTAAGATAATAAAGCGCCAACTACGTACATGATCTCGGATTTCCTTATTCACAATAACCCAGAAAGGCTGCTCAACTTTGTTCATGTTTCTCACCTCCTTCCTTTACATAATCATTGTAGACATCAATAAGTTCCACCTGTTTACCCTCCATCTCCTCAAGATCAAGCTGTGCCAATAATTTTCCGTGATTAAACAAACCCACACGATCACAAGCTTTCTGCACCTGATCCAAGTTATGGGAAGAAAACAATACAGTCAAGGAATGCACTCTGCTCAAATTACGAATCAATTCAATAAATTCCTGAATTCCGGCAGGATCGATACCCGATGTCGGTTCATCCAGGATTATGATTTCCGGATTCTTAATCAGTACATCTGCCAATCCCAGACGTTGCCTCATACCACGGGAATACTTTCCAGTCTTCTTGTTTGCCTGTTCGGAAAGCCCTACCCGCTGCATGAGTTCCTTTGCTTTCTCCTCAGCCTCCCTCTTTGAAAGACCATTCAGAAGTGCTGTATAGACAAGGTTTTCCAATCCTGTCATTTCATCATAAAAGCCTAAGTCTTCGGGAAGATAACCTATTCTCTTCTTAACCTCAATAGGGTTTGTAGTGGAGTCTATTCCACAAATTTCCACTTTGCCGGAAGTCGGCTCCGTCAGCCCCAGCATCATCAGGATAGTTGTGGATTTTCCCGCACCGTTCGGACCTAATAATCCGAAGATCTCTCCTTTGCAGATTGACAGGCTAATATGGTCAACAGCAGTGAAATTACCGTATTTTTTTGTCAAATCGGTAAGTACAATCACTTGTTCGCCCATAATTACCTCCTTCCATATTTTCGGAATAGATAGTAGACACCTCCCACAGCTACAACGATAACTAATATTCCTACCCACCCCCAAAGCATAGGTGTTTTTACTGCAATCCTGAATTGTGCGGTAGCATTCACTTCGGGAGTTCTGGCTTCCATGGTTGCAATATAATCGCCGGGCAAGGCTTTTTTCGAAGCCTTCATTACAGCCGTAACAGTAGTTGTTTCTCCGGCTTTCAGCATCTCTATTTTAGCCGGCTCAAAAGAAACTTCCCAATCTGTAGGTTTACCGGATGAAAGTTGTATATCTTTTAGTAAAGAAGAGCCTGTATTCCTGACTACCAGTTCCAAGCGCTTCACATCTCCGGCAGTAATCTCAGTACTCAACAATCCTCGTGGAGTGGTCAGTTCCATTTGATAGGTACCTGTAACCACTACTTCCAAGTCCAGGTCGGCAGATGTATTGCCAGCAACCGCACGTACTGAAATCTTATAATTTCCGGCTTCTACATTGGCGGGTGGGGTGACGTCTATCGATACATTCTGGCTGGCATTTGCTTCCACTTGTGCAGAGGTAGCCTGTTTATAGTTAGGTTTGAAAATAACATTCCACCCCCTGGGTGCATTGGACATCAAAGCATATAACTGCTGATCAGCAGTCTGGTTTTTCAGTACGGCATTGAAGGTGAATGTGGATTTAGAATTTCCCTGCATATTGGGCTGGTCAGTAGTAAATTCAGTCTGATAAGTACCTTGCTGGGCTACAGTGACTGTTAGAGGAAGTTGGCAATCTCCGGCGAAGACTGTGAAATTATAGCTACCTTTATTTATCTTCAGTGGTACTTCCAATTTCAAGTTAAAGTCTTTCTTTTCATTAGGCAAAACTGCCAGTTTGTTAATATTCCAACCACCGGATTTTAACTCACGCTTCCAACTTGCAGGTAGTCCTGTTACGGACAGATCGGCATTGACCGGTGCATCCGAATTGTTGATTAAATCAATTTTGTAGTCAATGCTCGTTCCCGGAGAAACGGAAATCTTTGTGTAAGGAGAATAAAGAAACACGCTTGGTACAGAATCAGAGGCGTGTGTGTAATTCATGGGGATCAAACCCAATAAAATGGTTAATAGCAGCAAATAATTAGTTCGCATAATCATATAGAATTTTATGGTTAATTAAATATGAGTTATCGATTTGTGTGGCTGCAAAAATAAATAATGGAAAAATTAGTAGCTGTTAAAAGCAATAAAATATCGACACATAATTTTTACGATTATATAATATTTGTATTTTTTAATAGACTCAAAACAACCTTTTGAGATGCAATGTCCATCTAACTGAATTGTAAAGTAAAGCAACTACCTTTTCCCGCTTCCGAATAAACAGAAATATTTCCCCCATGCTGATTCATAATTTGCTTGCAAAGGCTGAGTCCAATACCCGAACCGGCAGTTTTCGTCGTGAAGAACGGAACAAATATTTTATCCTGTACTTCGGGTAAGATACCTTCACCATTATCCCGAACAGTAATAGTACAACGCCAGGAAGTCAGAGAAGAAGTCACTTTGGGTGCAAAAGCAGCTTTTACCTCAATTCTGGGTTCTTCGCGACGGCCAGATGCTTCACGGGCATTTTTTAGCAGATTAATAAGCACCTGTTCTATCTGGGCACGATCCACATTCAATATTTTCTCTGAAGGTGGAAGTTCAAAATGAATCGTTTCGTCTGGAAAGAGTTTCTGCAAATCAGTAAACAGCTCCCGAACTGATACACTCGCGCAGACGGGAGCGGGGAGACGGGTAAGACGACGATAGTTTTCTACAAACCCCAACAATCCCTTACTACGCCGATGAATAGTTTGCATGGCTTGCAGCATTACGGCATATTCTTTTTCGCCTCCTGCGTCTTTTAATGCCACAGGCACTCCACGCTCACTCAATGTTTCGGAAAGAGAGATGATAGGCGTAATGGAATTCATGATTTCATGGGTGAGTACACGGATTAGTTTTTGCCAGGCTTCCATTTCATTTCGTTCCAGTACAGAATGGATATTCTTCAAACTAATGAGGCGCCTTTCCATGCCGCGAGCTACGAAAAGGGTAGTAGCTACGGCCATTTCCAAAGTAGCACCATTCCGGTGAATACGCATGACTTGCGTTTCACCGGAAGGAAGATTCAGAAGTTCGGCCGGCAACTGTGGATCTTGCCCCAGCTGAGCAGTAGCAGCACGATTCAACCACTCGATACGCCCGGACATGTCGGTCACCAATACGGCGGTATCCACTTTATTCAACAGACTTTCGTAATACTGGTGTTTCACTTCTTCCTCTAATAAACGGGCACGAAAAGCCTGTAGAGTTTCTGATAATTCTACAGCCATCTCTGTCATCAGCTTATTTTTATAAGGCGGACGGAATGCCTGTGTCATATCATTATAACGCAAACTGTCTGTCAGGCGACGCATCATCTGCAATTGTTTCATCTGTATATAATAAAGGTGTATACCCGTCCCCAGAAGAAACAAGGATGTGATAAGCATACTAAACCACAAATCTGCACAAAATAACACATAGACGCCTACAGAAAGTACTGCCAGAAGACAGATGTGCAAGATAACAATTAAGGAATACTGCTTCATTCTTCATTTAATTAAACTATAATCCCAACTTCTCAATCTTCCGATACAATGCAAAGCGCGTGATTCCCAGATACTCTGCGGCCCGCGTCATATTCCCTTCGCTCAATCGCATAGCCTTTTCTACAGCCTGCCGTTCCAATTGCTCCAGATTGAGTACTTCTTCCTCCTTCTTAGGACGGGGTGAAGAAGCCTGAAACAGGAAATTGTCTGGACGAAGCAACGAACCGTCACCCAGAATTACGGCACGCTCCATCGTATGTTGCAACTCACGCACATTTCCCGGCCAGGGATAACGCAGTAATTTCGCTTTTGCTTCACGCGTCAAGCCCCGCATTTCCTTCTGATATTTACGGGCATAGCGCTGCAGAAAATGGTCTGCCAGGAGGATAATATCATTTCCCCGTTCCCGCAATGGAGGGATGTGTAATTCAATCGTATTGATGCGATAAAGCAAGTCTTGCCGGAAATTTCCTTCTTCCACCAGATGGCGGATATCTGCATTTGTGGCACATATCAACCGTACATCAATAGGTACAGACTGCGTACTCCCTAGACGATTGATCCGGCGTTTTTCAATGGCTGTCAGTAACTTGGCCTGCATGGACAATGAAAGATTACCTATTTCATCCAGAAACAGCGTACCTCCCGTTGCCACCTCCATACGTCCGGCTTTCGGTTTTCGGGCATCAGTAAATGCTCCTTTCTCATAACCGAATAATTCACTTTCAAATAATTGTTCAGGAATGCTTCCAAGGTCAATCGTTACAAACGGACGGCCGTAGCGTGGCGAACATCGGTATAGCAAACGGGCTATTACATCTTTACCTGTTCCATTCTCACCAAGAATAAGAATATTAGCATCTGTATCGCGTAATTTCTCTATCGTTGCAAATACCTCTTGCATCGCAGCTGATTCACCAATTATAGATTCTTCTACACCACTGCCTGCGCCACTAAGTACTTCCACCTGTTCTTTCAGCAGATTCACTTCACATCGGGAACGACGCAACTTGATACCGGACGAGAGGGTAGCAAGTAGTTTTTCTTTCTCCCATGGTTTGGGGATAAAATCGGTGGCGCCCGCTTTAATTGCCCGTACTGCTTTATCCGTATCTGCATATGCTGTCATGAAAATAACAACTGCCTGAGAATCGATACGCAATATTTGTTCCAGGCTCTCAAAACCTTCCTGTCCGCTTATGGCATCACGACTGAAATTCATATCCAGTAATATTATATCGGGCTGGAAAGTCGTCATGAAGTATTCAATACGATCAGGGGTTACTGCTACTTTAATCTTTTCCGCATAAGGCTCCAGTAAAAGGTTAAGGGCAAAAAGCACGTCCTCATTATCATCTACTATCAGTATCTTTCCTAATTGTTCCATAAAAGCTATTGTTTTTCTATCATCACTTGTCGGCAAAGATAGACAATATATCAATGTGTTGTGTGTGCGTATACGCACTATTTTTGTGCGGTATGGCACAGAAGGAGATTTCCTTTGCCCGAAGTAATATTCTATATAACAATCAATTATAATTTTGGCACGAGATTTGAATATCTATTATCAAAAGGGATATACTATGTACAAAAATATACTATTATCATTGATAACCTGCAGTACTCTGGTAACCGCTACTGCCCAAGAACATACTATGGAATTGACCTTAGGACAAACCATAGAGCGCGCTCGCCGACAATCGCCTGATGCACAAACTGCTCAACATAGCTTCCGTTCGGCCTATTGGAATTACAAATATTATAAGGCTAACTATCTGCCTGCTCTGAAATTGACTTCCGACCCTTATCTCAACCGTGCCATTAACAAAGTCACCATGGGTGATGGTAGTGTAAAGTTTGTAGAACAAAACCTATTGAGTACCGACCTGACTCTAAGTTTGACGCAGAATATTCCGTGGACAGGTGGTACATTGTTCGTGGAAACCTCCGCCCAGCGTCTTGACTTGTTTAGCGATCACTCTACTTCCTGGCAGACATCGCCGATAAATGTAGGTTACAGTCAGTCGCTTTTCGGATACAACAGTCTGAAATGGAACCGTCGTATCGAACCATTACGTTACCGGGAAGCCAAAAAGACTTATGTAGAAACTCTGGAGCTTGTAGCCGCTAATGCTACACAAAAATTCTTTGCCCTTGCCACAGCACAAAGTAACTATGAAATAGCTTCTACCAACTATGCCAATGCAGATACCTTATATACCTATGCACAAGGACGCTATAATATAGGTACTATTACCGAAAATGAGATGTTGCAACTGGAACTGAACAAACTGACAGAAGAGACCAACCGTATGAATGCCCATATTGAAGTGGAAAACTGTATGCAGGAGCTTCGCTCATACCTTGGTATCCAAGAGGATGTGCTAATCAAAGTCGACGTCAGCGATCATGTACCCAATCTTCAGATAGACCTGAATGCCGCTTTAATTACAGCCCGCCAAAATAGTCCGGATATACTGAACATGCAACGTCGCAAACTAGAAAGTGAGAGTAAAGTAGCCAATGCTCGTGCTAATGCCGGACTGAAAGCCGATCTTTATCTCCGTTTCGGATTGACACAAACAGGTGATAAGCTAAAAGACGCCTATCACAATCCTCTGGATCAACAATATGTAACCCTCGGCATCAGCCTGCCTATACTGGACTGGGGGCGGGGAAAGGGGCAGATTCGTGTGGCCCGCTCCAATCGAGATCTGACCTATACTCAAGTGGAGCAGGACAAAACAGACTTTGAATTGAATGTCCGCAAGCTGGTAAAACAATTCAATCTGCAATCCCAGCGCGTACACATTGCCGCCCGCACGGATGAAACAGCACAACGACGTGCGGATGTAGCCCGGCGGCTCTATATTTTAGGAAAATCTACCGTACTCGATCTCAATGCTTCTATCAGCGAAAAGGATGCTGCCCGACGTAATTATATAACTGCATTATATAATTACTGGAGCCTGTACTATACTCTCCGTAGCCTTACACTTTATGATTTTGAAAAAGATGCCCCGCTGACGGAAACGGAAAGAATAGAAGAAGTGATGGATGCAATGATAAGAAAATAAAGATTGAAAATATGTTGAAGCACTATTTGACTGTTGCTTTTCGCAACCTGATAAAATACAAGACGCAGACGGTTATCAGTATTATCGGTTTGGCAGTAGGGTTTGCCAGCTTTGCCTTGTCGGGTATGTGGCTGAGGTATGAGTTGACGTACGACATACATCAACCGGCAGCAGATCGCAATTACATGGCAGGAATGACTTCCGTGCATAATAATTCGGGATATGTACGATACACTTCCGTTTTGCTGGCAGGACATCTGAAAGATAATTATCCGGAAATAGAAGATGCCTGCTCAGTCGGGTTGCGCAATATGAAAATAGAAGGGAAAGAATATCAGTATATGAAGGTCGACTCTTCTTTCTTCTTTATGTTTCCTGTTACTCTGGTGGCTGGTAGTTATCAATTTCTGCATCGCGAAGGTGAAGCAGGTATTACGGAATCGGCTGCCAAGCGTTTGTTTGGTTCAGAATCTCCTTTAGGTAAAAAGATAAAGAAAGAATGGTCTTTTTCCGGTCAGGAGCTGACTATTACAGCTGTTTTCAAAGAGTGGAAGGAACACTCTAATTACAATTTCGATTTCCTGGTACCTATCGAACAAAAGTATGCACAGTGGGGATATCAGTCAATGAATACCTTAGTCCGCCTACATTCAGGGGTTAATGTTGAAGAATTGAGTCGGAAGTTACTGAATATATCAGTTACGGAAAAGTATGAAAACAATGGGCATACAACCGAATATAAAAATAACATAGGAGTGATTCTTACTCCTTTAACCGAACTCCATTATACTCATCCTCAGAATGATGCTACTATTCATTTGGAACACATCCGTTTATTTTGTCTGATCGGTCTGCTGATTGTATTAAGCGCCTTATTCAATTATTTAATCATGTATCTCATCCGCATTCGCATGAGGCAGCGTGAAATGGCACTCCGCAAAGTAAACGGAGCTTCGGACAGTAGTCTGATGCTACTTTTAATGTCAGAGCTTTTTCTGCTGATTGTAATTGCATTATTCATAGGAGGATTATTAATTGAGCTACTGTCGCCTGCTTTCAAAAAACTGTCCATGATAGAAGAGAACAGAATGTTTTTCTACCGCGAATCCATCTTATATATGGGGGGAATCATTATGGCAGCCATCCTTTTTTCCTGGTTGACCCTGCTTACACAACGTCATCATACGCTGCAATCATCAATAGTTTCAGCATCCGGGCGAGGTTTCTCCATGCTCTTTCGTAAAATAGGATTGTGGTTTCAGTTGGCTCTTAGTATTGGCTTCATTTTTTGTACTATAGTCATGATAAAGCAATTGCATCACCTCTATACATCCAGAGATATGGGATTCGCTAATATGGAAATTGGTATTGTGAAATACATGGAAGGATTAACAGATAGACATGAATTAGAGAATGGCATGAAGCAAATTCCTTTTATCGAATACCATCAATTAGTCGATGCGCCATTTAATATTAATGGAAGCTCTGTTCGTATAATAAAGAGATGGGATGGAAGCGAAAAAGATGCTGAAAGTGTGAGTATACAACAAAACAAATTAAATAAAGATATATTCAATCTCTTTGGGTTAGAAATGGCAGTCGGCGCATTCCCCAACGAGGAAGAAGCCGGCGATAATGTTCTCATTAATGAATCAGCCGCCCATGTCTTTGGCTGGGACGGGGAGGCTATCGGAAAGAAATTTGAGAATTATACTGTGACAGGTGTAATAAAAGACCTTCGTTTGTCACCCATTTTTCCCGCATTGCCCAGCCTTTACCAAATTACGAATCAATCGACAAACGATTTACCGCCCATCCATACATTCACCTATCAAGGTAGTTTGGGAGAAACCAAGAAGAAAATAGAGGCACATTTTCAAAAAACTTATCCGGAGTTTAGTATGCAAGTCACCAGTGTACGACAAATGATAGAGGATGCACTTGTTTCGGAACGGGCTTTAATGAAATTATTATCTGTGGCATCTGTGGTATGCGTAATTATTGCCATATTCGGAATATTCTCCCTGGTCAGTCTCTCGTGCGAGCAGCGCCGCAAGGAGATTGCTATCCGAAAAGTGAATGGGGCAACACTACGGGATATCATAGGTATCTTTATTAAAGAATATATGGTACTGTTAGTTTTTGCGGCCGTGATAGCTTTCCCAATAGGGTACATGATTATGAAACAATGGTTGGCAACCTATATTATTCAAACCACAGTTTCTTGGTGGATCTATGCTGGTATTTTGACAGCAGTCATTCTGATTATTTTTATCAGCATAGGCTGGCGAGTATTGCAGGCCGCCCAGAGAAATCCGGCGGAGGAAATAAAAACGGAATAAGAACCATTGTATATAACCTGATTATTAAATCGAAAATAAAATAGAACATCATGGATATTAAACTAGAAAAGAAACCTTGGTACATCCGTTACCGTTATTATCTGGCAGGAGGCGTTGTTTTTTTCGCTTTCATTGTCTACGTCATTATCCTTTCTGCCGGTCCCAGCAAACTGCGTATCGACCAGGAAAATGTACAGATTGCTGAAGTTAAGAATGATAAGTTCATGGAGTATGTAGATGTAGAAGGACTTATCCAGCCCATTCTTACCATTATCGTTAATGCCCGTGAATCAGGAAGCGTAGATCGCATTGTAGGCGAGGAGGGAAGCCTGTTACAGAAAGGAGATACAATCCTTGTACTCGAAAATCCCGATCTGATACATAGTATCGAAGAGCAACGCGATGATCTGGAAAAGCAATTGATTTCTTTCCGTGAGAAAGAGATCGAAATGGAGCAAAAGAGCCTGACCCTTCAACAACAAACTTTACAGACCAACTATGAGCTGGCTCGTCTTCAAAAAAGTTTCAATCTCGATAAGGAAGAGTTTAAAATGGGAATTAAAAGCAAAGCTCAGTTGGAAGTTGCCGAAGATGAATACAATTATAATGTTAAGAAGGCAAAGTTACAACGTGAGAGTTTACGTCAGGATTCCGTCGTTGCCATTATTCGCAAGGACTTGATCCATAATGACCGGGAACGCGAACGCAAGAAGTATGAACGTGCTTGCGAACGACTGGACAATTTAATAATTAAGGCCCCCGTCGCCGGGCAACTTAGCTTTGTAAAAGTTACCCCTGGGCAACAAGTAGCATCCAACCAAGGCATTGCAGAAATCAAGGTATTAGATCAATATAAAATTCACACTTCTCTTAGCGAATACTACATAGACCGCATCACAACAGGACTTCCCGCCACTATTAATTATCAGGGACGCAAATATCCGCTCCGCATCACCAAAGTAGTGCCCGAAGTAAAAGACCGCACTTTCGATGTGGACTTGGTATTTACCGGAGAAATGCCTGACAACGTACGTGTAGGTAAAAGTTTCCGCGTACAAATAGAATTGGGGCAACCGGAACAGGCTATTGTTATCCCTCGTGGCAACTTCTATCAATCCACCGGTGGACAATGGATATACAAACTGAATGCATCCAAAACCAAAGCTACACGTGTTCCTCTCAGCATCGGGCGCCAGAACCCGCAGCAATACGAGATTACAGACGGTTTGCAACCCGGAGATTGGGTTATTACAACAGGATATGATAACTTTGGCGAAGCGGAAGAGCTAATATTAAAGTAAAGAACAAATACATGATACAACATTATCTGAAAATAGCAATAAGAAACCTGTTGAAGTACAGAATGCAGACTCTGATCAGCATTATTGGCTTAACCGTAGGTTTTGTCAGCTTTTCCCTGTCCGGCATGTGGATGAATTATGAGCAAAGTTATGATAATTTTCATGATGGAGCCGACAGAGTCTATGTGGCAAGTGTTCCTTCCGTATTTAGAACCAGTGGTTTCTCAACTACGACTTCTCCTTTGCTGGCCCCTCATCTGGTCAATACCTTTCCTGAAATAGAAGTTGCGACTTATACAAACTTCACAACAGAGTATAACGATGATCAGAACAGGCATTGGACCATGATATCGGTAGACAGTGCTTTTATCTCCATGTTTCCGGTTACGGTATTGGAAGGCAGTTTGCAGTTTTTGTACAATACTGCCGATGAGATAGCCATTAGCGATAAAGCTGCCCGCTTGCTTTTCGGTAAGGAATCACCTATTGGCAAGGAGTTTCCGCTTGATAAGAAAATGACTGTTACTGCCGTGGTTCAAAAATGGAAAGGACATTCTAATTATGAATTCGACGTGATTTCAAGGCGAAAAGCCCCGGAATATCTGGACTGGGGCTATGCATCCGGAACTACCTTGTTTCGCGTTGCTCCCGGTACCGACATGGACGCTTTGGGTAAAAAGCTAAAAGATATAGAAGTCGATATGAAAGGAAATATACGGAAATATCCTGTTCACATTACTCCTATAACGGAATATCATTATACACATCCCAAATACAATATATTTATCCGTATAGAATATGTCCGCCTCTTTTGTCTGATCAGCCTGCTAATCGTTTTGGGAGCGCTATCCAACTATCTCATTATCTACCTGATACGCATTCGCATGAGGCAGCGTGAATGGGCACTCCGTAAAGTGAATGGAGCATCGGAAAGAAGTCTGGTCGCCTTGCTGATGTCTGAGATTGTATTACTACTGCTGGCTTCAGTTCCTGTCGGCTTCTTATTGGTGGAAGTTTCTCTCCCCATATTCAAGCGCTGGTCTTACATCACTGAAGAGAATAATCTCTTTTTTTATAAAGAGACGCTTATCTATATGTCAATCGTCATAGGAACCGTTCTACTTTTTGCCTGGCTCACCTTGTTGGTTCAACGGCGTTTTACATTACAGTCGGCTATATCTTCCGCTATCACCCGTCGCTTTTCTACCTTCTACCGACGGATAGGGGTTTGGTTTCAATTGGTGGTCAGTATTGGTTTTATATTTTGTACAATAATGATGATGAAACAATTGCATCATCTGCGTACATCTGCCGACATGGGAGTCACCAATACTGATATAGAGTATGTGGCCTATCTTGAAGGTATCCCTGACAGTGATAAAGAACATTGGGTAAAACTAATGAAAGAAATTCCGAACATTGATTTTCGGGAAGTCTCAAATTTCCCCTTACCGGGATTATCCCAATCTATGTTTACAGCCGTAGAATGGGATGGCAAACAACCGGGAGATAAAGAAGTAGCTGTCAATGATTTCCAGATTTCAAAAGAAACATTCGATTTATTAGGATTACAGTTAGTGGCCGGTATTTTCCCGGATGAGTCATCCAGCCCTAATGACATACTGATAAACGAATCATTAGCAAAAAAACTGGGTTGGAAAGACCCTGTTGGAAAGAAGTTTCATAAATCTTATGTGGTAGCCGGTGTTTTGAAAGATATCCGCCTTTCACCCATCACGCAGGCTTTGCCGGCTATATATACTGTATCGAAGTTTCCTCCCCGGAAACAGTATGTTTATACGTATCATGGGGAATATAAAGACGTTCTGAAGGCTATTAACAATCATATAAAGAAAAGTTATCCTGATTTTTACATGTGGTCACGGAGCGTAGGTCATATAATAGAAGAAGCTACCGCTTCCGAGAATATCTTGATGAAGCTGTTAACCGTAGCATCTATTGTTTGTGGAATTATTGCAGTCTTCGGAATATTTTCCTTAGTCAATCTATCATGCGAACAACGGCGCAAAGAGATTGCTATCCGTAAAGTGAATGGAGCTACCATTTCGGACATTATCAGTATATTCCTCCGGGAATATATGATATTACTGGCATTGGCTGCAATTGTTGCTTTTGCGGCGGGTTATATCGTCATGCAACATTGGCTGGAAGGATATGTCATTCAGACTTCTATCAATTGGTGGATTTATGTAATAATTCTGATCGTAGTTATTGTAATCATTTGCATTAGTATCGGCTGGCGGATATGGCAGGCTGCATGGCAGAATCCGGCAGAAGTGATTAAAAGTGAATAAAAAACACATTATACTTGAAAAATATGAAAACACTTAAATACGCTTGGCGTTTCCTTATACGCTCAAAATCATACACTATTATTAATATAATCGGGCTGGCACTTAGTCTGGCATGTACTATCATATTAGTCCGCTACATTCACCGAGAGCTTCAGGTAAACACACATTGCACGGATGCTGAAAATGTCTATATTCCACTTCGCGACATAGATGGCAACGTATTCACGGGCAGTGTAGGGGCAGATAGCGGAGCAGACACTGTTTATTTTCAGCCTGAGGCCGTCAAAGAAAGGAGTTACTTCATTACATCTTGCAATGATAATGTGACGATTGATGAAAAGCCTTATGCTGTCCAGCTATTGGCAGCTGATACGGCTTTCTTCCATTTCTTTAATTATCCGCTAAAGGGCAAACGCATGGCAGCACCGGAAGAAGCTCTTATCACCCGGCAATTCGCTAAACGTGTATTTGGAGGAAAAGACCCTATCGGGAAGACTATGGAATATTCCGGAGGCAAACATCTCACTATCTGCGGCATATTGGATGAACCGGCATGTAAATCCTCACTGACATTTGACATTGTAGTAAACCTGGATCTTAAAACAAGAAGAGAATGGAGCAGAATGTATGTGGAACTATTACGCTTTATGCCCGGAGTCGATGTGGATGCCATTAATGCTTCCAGTAATGTCTACCGCCAGACGTCACAGGGGTTTAGAATACGGTATAACTTCCTACCTGTCAGCCAACTTTATTGGAACAAAGAATTGGCGGCTTCCGGCGATGATCCCGAGATATGGCATTACAGCAGCCGTTCCCACATCCTGATACTCACAGGAGTATGCTTGTTATTATTACTGGCAGGCATATTAAACTTTGTCAATATCTATCTGGTCTTCATGCTAAGACGTTCTAAAGAATATGGTGTGAAGAAAGTCTTCGGTGTGCAGGGGCGCACTCTCTTCATGCAACTATGGACAGAGAATGCATTAATGATATCCATCGCCTTGCTATTGGCATGGTTTTTCATCGAGATATTCTCCGGATATGCCAACCGGTTGCTTGAAAGTGACATTCCCTATACTGCTTTTGACTGGCAGTTGTCATTAGGTATCTGGGTACTTTTGCCATTAGTCACCACAATCTATCCCTTCATCAAATACAATTATCTGCCACCCATCGTATCCATACGCTCCATCGGAGGATCACGCCAGTCTGTTGCCACCCGTACAATTTTCCTGTTTATACAGTATAGCATCACTTTACTGCTCATTATGCTATCCTTGTATTTCAGCAATCACCTCCACTTTTTGCAAGATACTCCTCCGGGATTCCGGACAAAAGGTATATTGTATGCCAACTTAGTACCTCTATCCAAAACTTGGTATTTAGAGAGTGAAGAACAGAAAAAGAAGCACTGGCAAGATGCTCAGAGCATTGAGCAAAAGCTGGAAGAATGTCCCTTCATCGAACAGTGGTTCCGTGGAGAACCCACACAATGTGGCATTTTAGGAGCAGGAAGCACAGGCACGTCCGTTCTTATAAATGATAAAGACGTGAAACAAAATATGATGCTGATGTGGGTTCCTCTTGACTTTTTCAAATTTTATGAGCTACGGATGAAAGAAAATGCATTGCCCGATAAAGTTGAAGGACGCAATAAATATCTGGTAGTCATGAACGAAGCTGCCATGAAAGCCTTCGGCTATACGAAACGTGACGAAGCATTTGTCAGGGGAGAACGAGCTCTTTGGATTGCCATGGGTATGGATGGAAAAGTAGTAGAAGGCGGAACATCTCTGATGCCCGTAGAAGCTGTTGTAGAAGACTATTACACCGGACATCTTACTGCAGGCAAGAAACCTCTTATATTCATGGTATCTCCCAGCGGAGGTGGTTCGCAATACCAGATAGCTTGTAAACATGGAAAAGAGAAAGAACTCATCTCTTATCTGAAAAAGGCCAGACAAGAGATTTTCAATACCGAAGAATTTGACCGTCACTGGCTGGAAGAAGATGTGCAGGCACTGTATCGCGAAGATCGGCGTGTGTCAACTGTCTTCACGCTTTTCTCTGCCATCTCCATCTTTGTTTCGGCTCTGGGTCTGTTTGGCCTCTCTCTGTTCGATATCCGCCAACGCTACCGTGAGATAGCGATTCGGAAAGTAAACGGAGCGCAATTGCGGAACTTATATTCAATCTTATTCCGCAAATATATATGGGTGATAGGAGGGGCGACGTTGCTTACTGTACCATTATCCTACTATCTGATATACATCTATACAAAGGATTTCGTGGTTAAAGCACCTGTCAGTATATCCATATATGTGACTGCCATACTCATTGTGGCGGGCATTTCATTGGGCACCCTGTTATGGCAAGTGAATAAGGCCGTACGCATTAATCCGGCAAAGATTATGAAAACAGAATAAAAACACATAGAGTATGAGACAAATCTTATTATCCATACGCATGCTATTGCGGTTCAAGGTGTATACCGTTGTTAATTTCATAGGATTAGCAATCAGCCTTGCCTGTGTATTTACCATAACACGATATATTCATCAGGAAAATACAGTAGACCATTGTTATCCGGAATACAAACGGATTTGTTTTATCGAACGTTCTATCAGCGACGGCACAAAAGAACTGGCCGGATACCAATCTGACTTAGAGAAGGATCCGGCAGTAGAACGTTATGCGTCATTCACTCCATGTAGCGATTTGGTTATGGATTTTGGGAAGCAAGAAATTACTGTCAATGCCTTATCCGTAGACAGTGCATTCTTTAGTATTTTTCCTTATTCCATTTATATGGGGAGCGGGAAAATAAAACGCCCCAACGATGCGCTCATAACTAAAGAGTTTTGGCTCCGTTCGCTAAATAGGGTACCCAACCCTATAGGCCTGACTTTCCAGAATTCCGTGGGAAGAAAGTTCCGCATTGTAGGTGTATTGGATACTCAGCAAACCAAAACATCGTGGTTGCCGGATATGTTCTTATCGGACGAACTGGAAGAATTGTGGTTTTCAAATCCGAACTATGCCGTAGTTATGGTACCGGGTACGAACATTGCCCAATTGAATGAGAAATATAATAAAGAACAGCCACGAGACGAATGGAGTACATTCCAGACCATGCACTACCAGTATTTACCACTGACAGATTATTATTATACGACCTCCCATGAAAAGACTGCATTATCCCGACACGGAAATAAAGATTATATTCGTATATTATGGATTGTTGCCTTTCTTGTGGGTATTATAGGCATCCTGAACTTTACCAATATTTATACAGTCATCATGTCCAAACGCGCCCGGGAGTTTGGTATAAAGAAAGTATATGGAGCAGGTAGAAAAGAGATCTTTCTTCAGATATACATTGAGAATATGCTACTCTCAGGAGCAGCACTGTTTATTTGTTGGTTGATTATTGAAATTACCAGACACTTGTTCTACAATGAGATGTATATTCCTACGAACTCAAATTTAAAGTTTGACCTGAATATATCCCTTCTTATTTTATTTGTGCTTCCATTGCTAACCACATTTTATCCATTTATAAAATTTACTCATAACACTCCGGTTTCTTCCATGCGCGAACTTTCTTCCACGCATTTCTCTGTCCGTTCACGCATGCTTTTTCTTGGCTTTCAATATGTCATCACCATCTATATGATTGTCATGTCACTTTTCTTCGTACGACAACTTGAATACATGCTTCATTCCGACCTCGGTTTCCGTACTCACGATGTGATAGAGTGCAAGATGTACGTCTTCAAAGGAGGCGGCACGTTCCATGCAAAAGAGAAGGAAGACCTTATGAAAGAAGGAAAAATACAACAAGCCAATAAAGAATTAGTAAACAAACGGATGAATGAAAGCACATTATTTACTCATTGGAGCAGGATACCAATGCCGATTCACCAGTTCAGCAAGCCGTCACGTTACGCTCTTAACCGGGCAGAGAATGGCTTCAAACCGGTACTACGAGCCAGAATGTCTCCACGCTCTATGGAATTATTCGAATTCCAACTACTGGAAGGCAGGTTATGGAATGATTCAATAGATGAAATGTTTACCAAAAACAGTTTTAAATGTATCATCAACGAATCTGCCAAAAAAGTATTTGGCATCAAGGATATTACGCGTGATAAACTTCAGGGTGAAGACAAAAGTTGGGCTTCCAGTAATGTTCCATCCGAGTATAATCCTCCAGTTGAAATAGTGGGAGTTATAAAAGACTTCAACGTCAAGCATTTATCACAGTCTGCCGCTCCCATGATTATCGAATATTTTGATGAGAAATATGAGCTTATTACCGTTACAGCTTCGTATCAGCACGAACGGAAGGCAGAAGCTATCGACTTCTTGCGTAAATTATATGAAGAAGTTACGGGAAGCACTGACTTCGAATATAAACTGATAGAAGATGAAATAGCTTCCATGTATAATGAAGATCGGCGGGTGGTGGATATCTATTCATTGTTTGCCAAAGTTGCCATTCTTATATCATCCTTGGGACTATTGGCCATTTCATTATTTGATATCCGTCAGCGTTATCGGGAAATAGGTCTGCGTAAAGTAAATGGAGCACAAGGGAAGAACATATATCCCCTGCTCATCAAAAAATATCTCTCAGTATTGGGGATAGCATCATTAATAGCTATTCCGTTGTCTTCCGGAGCGATAATACTCTATTTAGAAGACTTTGCCCATAAAGCACCCATCACTCCCGATTTATTTATTATAGGCATAGGCGCAACAGCCTTGATATCATTGTTGACTATTATCTGGCAGATTTATAAAGCAGCCAATGTAAATCCGGCAGAAGTGATTAAATACGAATAAGAGAAAGAAGAAAATACAGAAGCCATGATACAGCATTATCTTAAAATAGCCTTTCGGAATATACTGAAACATAAAACGCAAAGTATAATCAGCATTGTCGGCCTGGCAATAGGTCTGGCATGCTTTGCCTTGTCCACATTCTGGATACAATATGAGATGACATATGATAGTTTTCACAGGGATGCGGATCGCATCTATCTGGTACGCACGGATGATAATCAGTTCGGGGCACATTATTCCAACTTTGTACCCTATGCTTTGGGTGGCTATTTAAGAAACACTTACTCGGAAATAGAAGACTTCTGCATATTCGAGCAACAAAGTTTCTTCACCCTAAAAAACAAGCAACAGATAGAATGTCCGTATATTGCACCCGACTCTGCCTTTATACGCATGATGGATATAAAGATTTTAGAGGGTAGCCAAGATTTCTACTTATCAAATTCAGGAAAGACAGAAGAGGTGGCTATAACAGAAGCGATGGCTCATGAGCTTTTTGGTACCACAAAGGTTGTTGGCAAAAATGTGATTACTCCCAACAATATGAAGGAATACCGCATAGGAGCCGTTATAAGTGATTGGGGAAAACATTCCAATTTCAAATATTCCTTTATGGGATGGATGGGCAGTGATGACACTTCATGGGATAACAGCCACTATAGACTGCTGATAAAGGTAAAGAATGGAACTGACACACACGCACTTTTAGAAAAGATGAACCGGAATTTCCCTGAAGAATTGAAAAGGAATAGGTATACTAATGCAACCGGAATTACCCGTTTTTATCTGGAACCGATCACTAAATTACGCTATGCGGATGAATTTGTTCGTGGAGATGAACTCATTGTGCAATTCCGTTATATTGTTTATTTCTCAGTAACAGGAATACTCATTATTCTATGTGCATTAGTAAACTATCTGACGATTTATATGGACTGCTTCCGCTCCCGCAAACGTGAGATGGCTTTGCGTAAAGTAAACGGGGCTTCCGAAGGTTCATTGTTGGCATTGCTCAGTACCGATTTCTTATTTACCATCCTGCTGGCTTCAATATTGGGGATGTTTTTCATAGAACTGCTAAAGCCCTGGTTCTTACGCTATTCCATGATTGCTGATACAGACATATCTGTTTACAATAATTGCATGATATACATAGCAGGGATGGCCATATTGGCGTTTATCGTTGCTATACTTTCTGTCTTCATATTCCGCCGCCATTCGCTACAAAATACGATACATAGCCCACACACAAGCACCATAGGACATATTTGTCGCAAGGGAAGCATTGTAGTACAACTGGTTGTCTGTATAGCATTTATCTTCTGTACCACCATTATGCAAATGCAACTCTATCATTTACGTAATGTAGATACGGGAATGGACTATCAGAACCGGGCATCCTTGGCTATCTGGATGAATGTAGACATGAATGTGTGGGCAGAAAAAGTAAAGGCATTACCCATGGTCACCGAAGTGGTGAGACCCGTTTACTGGCCACTCATCAGCATGGGTGCCTACTCTGCTTTTAATGTCGATTCATGGGATGGTTTGGATGGTACAATTGAAAAGCCACTCGGTATAGATGAAATTCTGGCAGGAGAAGAGTTCTTCAAATTCTACAATATGCAATTGCTGGCAGGAGAGTGGGTTTCAGATAAATCGGATATCCGTGAAGTCAATATTATAGAGACAACAGCCCGGACTATGGGCTGGACGCCTGAAGAAGCAATTGGAAAGCACATCTTTTATTGTAATAAAGAAGTGACGCCTATGACCGTAATAGGAGTAATAAAAGACTGTGCTTACAAATCTCCCGCAAAAGATTTGCCACACACCGTATTTGTCAATACAAACAAATCGGAATATATGTGGCCGCGTTGTTTTGTGCTTTTCAAATATAAGCCGGGAACCTGGGAGGAATGCCGTCGCCGCATTGAGGAGATGCAACAGTCGGAACTTCCCGACCGCAAACTTTTTTTAGATAGTGAAGAAGAACGATACAACAAATACCTGAAATCAGAGGATGCATTATCCGGTCTTTTGAGTTTCTCTTCATTGGTTTGTATTCTGATATCCGTGTTCGGTATCTATTCCCTGGTCACATTGACTTGCGAACTGCGGCGGAAGGAGATAGCCGTCCGTAAGGTAAACGGGGCTACAATCGGCAATATTCTGAAGATTTTCTTTAAGGAATATACTTTGCTTCTGATCATATCTTCACTGATAGCTTTCCCGGCCGGCTATATTATCATGAAACAGTGGATTGAAACTTACAATCGTCAGGTGAATATAGGAGTGTGGCCGTTCATCCTCATATTTATGGGCATTATGATAGTGATTACTCTCAGTATAGGCTGGCGTGTATGGCAAGCTGCACGGCAAAATCCGGCAGAAGTGATAAAGAGTGAATAAACGGAGCTTATAACAAAAACGTATGGGCTTATAACTTGACAAGCAATGTGATTATGCAAAATANNNNTATTTTGCATAATCACATTGCTTGCTATCGCCTACATTTATACTTTTCACAAGATGTATCTGTGTTTTTTCAATAGACGATAAACGATAATCAAGATACATATTGATAAATTAAGCGAACATAAACATGGCTTTGCAAAAGTTTTTGGAAGCTATTTTAGGGGTCAAAATAGGGTCAGGGTCACTTATAACCCCGTCTGACAGTTATTTTTTCAAACAAAAATACATAAATTACTGTATATCAAAATATTACCGATTATTCTTATCCAATAAAAAAGTGTCTCTCCATAGATTTAATATGACAGCATTTTGCACAATACGGACAATTCCTGATTAAGTAAATACAATAAACAAGAAGTAAATATGATCCATCTCTTTGGCTACCTCTTTTTAGTCTGTGTCTTTTCATGCTTCTCCGAACTGAACTTTTCATTCACCACAAACGAATTTAAAATTTCGTCTACCATACATTGTATTCCCGGAGTTTCTTGATATACGGTTTCGTGCATGGTAATACTTACATGATGCACAATATCCAGTCCTTTCAATACCAGGCTGTATTCCCGTGTTTTATAATACTTGTACCCTGAAGTAGCATCTAAGGTTGCAGCCATTTTTGTAATCATGTATTTTCTTTGTCCGTTTTTTGCTTTTTGCTCCGTCACCACTACATCCTTTACATACGGAATCTGTTTGTAACTTTCTATCTTCATATTTGCTATATCATTGGCAGACAAAGGTTTTCTGCTCAACAAACTGAAACTCTCTATACGTATGTACATGTCGGGAAAGAATTTGTTCTTCCCTTTTTTTTGCCAAGTCAGATTATAATGATGGAACATTTCGCTATTTCGTTCGAAAGGTGTGATACCATCACTTGCGACATCCCCCGGCCGATATATTTCCCAATCGGCAGGGAGGATAAAGGAATACAAATCGTTTGTGATAGTTTGTTTTTCCGGTCCGACAGCTCCGACAGTAAGTGGACAGAGCAGAACGAACAGGAGGAAGAATGAAAATATGTAATTGAGACGGTACATCTTTTGGAGGTTTTTATGGTAAAACAAAATAGATAGCAACAATAAAAGCGAATGGATTATTTTATTTCAGGCAAATCGTAGATGTAAATCTCGTTGTCCGACAAATTGTCTATAGCATATATTTTCTTATGCTTTTCGCTGATGGTAAAAAGTGATACACGTCTGTCAAGCTTGTAGCATGCCACCGGATTGCCATCCCAATCGAATACATGCAATTCCGGATTGCACTTTGCTTCTGCCCCGCCTGCTTCTGCATTCAGGCACAAGGCATAAATCAGATTACTGACAGTCTGAGGTTGTCCGGTGTAATACAAAGGAGATTTCCTATTATCTTCTCCTGCCACAAAGTTGGTATTATATGGCTCTATCTTGATATCTACATCGTGCCGTAGTGTCATATCTTTATCATAAATCCGCAAACGTTTGAAGTAAGTATAGAATGCGGCAAATTTATTGCGTTCGGGGTGTACCCCGCACTGCTTCATATAAGCAAAAGTCAATGTTATGCCATCATACTCCTCCTGCCCGGATATCCATTGCGGATAATCGATTTTTTGAATGACATCTTGTTTTTTTCCATCATACAAAAAATATTCTTTAGATTCTATCAGGTTTCCCAAAGTAACGAAAGTGCCGTCTTGCAGTGGATAATAACCGTTCGTCTGTTCCGGTTGCATTACATTTTCCGTCTGCACCACTTCCAAATTTCCATCCTGGTATTTTAAGGTTTTAAAAATATTGATTCGGGATTCAAATACACCAAAGCCGGAATCAAGTTTCTGGAAACCGCGTGGGTCTAACAAAGAGACAAACTCGTCAGGTCCCGACCCGCGAGTCCCTGCACTGCCCATATAAACACAGTCGGGTAAAGAGAAAAACTCAAACAGGTCTTTTTCTCTTTCTTTGTATACAAACAACTGGTCATCGGCAATGCCTATATAACGAGGCAGCAAGAAAGGAACAGGCACCGTCTTTACTTGAGCTGTCAAAGCGAGTGTTTGTGGGAAAGAGGTCACAGTGACAACTTTTCCTTCCTGATTGTCACTGCAAGCATTACAAAGCAGAAACAGACATAAAAGGGACAATATAGAAACAGAAGATATATTCATTAGAGTTTTATATTTTACCACCTACAAGAGTACCGGGACCAGATGCAGCAGTAGCAAAAAGTCAATAATTATTTGCAAATAAAAGTATTTTTCCTGCTTAATGCAAATATTTGAGACACGAAAAAATGAAAACATGCCACGAAACATTCTTTTTTAAGGAAGGAAGATGCATCGGCAGATTACCCAGTGTAGACGGGACTAATTTCAATGCATTAGTACTAAGAGTCATATTTTTCTTTACATCACCTTAAAATGCTTCTTCATCTGTTGTGTGGATTTGGGGTTATAGGTGACCCTGACCCTATTTTGACCCCTATTTTTTCCTTTTAAAAGATATAACGCATTGATATACAATCATAAATAGTAAAATATTGCTCCTTATTACGAAATTATTCAATATACAATTTTGAGAGAAAAGTGAAAGAAGTTTTCTATAACTTATAAACAAATAACTTTACATTTAATACTATATTCCTTTAGTATTTACATCCCCAATATATTCTCTCTTCTTTGAAAACCTTTCCAATAATTGAGTAGTGCGATGTAGACAATGTGCGAATATGCACTATTTTTGTGCAGTATAGCACACTGCATTTACATCTTAAAGCTAATATCTATCTAATAAACAATTAGTTATATCTTTGGCATAAGATTTGAAAACTAAGTATTAAGAATCCTATAAAAGTCATCAAGAATCAACAACAGATAAGTAAATATAAACTATGATACAACATTACTTTAAGATAGCATTTCGTAATGTACTAAAATACAAGACACAAAGTATTATCGGCATCTTTGGTCTGGCAGTAGGCTTCACTTGTTTCGCCCTTGCCAACCTGTGGATACATTATGAAATGACGTATGACGCTTACCACGAAGGAGCCGACCGGATGTATATTCTTTGCAAAGAAAGCGTATTTGGAGTAAACGGATATTCTACTTCCATGCCATACCCGGCATCGACTGTTCTGAAAAACGATTTTCCTGAGGTGGAAGCTGCATGCGCTTACACCAGATGGGGACAAAAAGTAGATCTTAAAACAAATGATTGTACGGTAGAAACCAATAGTATACAGGCAGACTCCTGTTTCATGAAGATGTTCAATATATCCATTCTAACAGGAAGCAGGGATTTTATGTATTCCAATGACAAGATAGCCTTAACAGAAGATGTAGCTATACGATTGTTCGGTTCTACGGATGTACTGGGCAAAGAAGTTAAAAACTACAATGATGATACACTGACGATTTGTGCCATTCTCTCAAGCCTCAATCACAGTAATCTGTCATTCGGTTACTGGGGACAGGGAGAATACTTTCGCAGCTGGCAGAATGATTGGAATAATGGAAGTTTCGAAATCATTATCAAGTTACGTAAAGGGACTGATCCGATAGCCTTTCAGAAGAAACTTGCTGCAAATGAAACAAAAGCCGATCCGAGAGATCCCCACAGAGTGTTTGAGGGTATCCGGCTAATACCACTCGACGAGTATCATTATTCATCAGTTAACAGGAACCCATCTTTCCAATTCTACTATTTGATACTATTCTCTGTGGCCGGAGGTTTGGTGATTCTTTGTTCCCTGTTCAATTATCTCTCTCTGTTCATCACTCGCATGAGGATACGCGGGCGTGAGATAGAACTGCGCAAAGTATGCGGTTCCTCCATCGGAGGTATCTTTATTCTACTTTCTGTGGAGTACCTATACATCATATTGTTATCCGGTGTATTGGGTATGGCTTTTGTTGAGACGGCTTTACCCGCCTTTAAGAAACTGTCCGGGGTATCCGGAAATATTTATGGAGAATCACTTCTCTATTTTGCAGGGATCCTTTTACTGTCTTTACTTCTGTTAGTACCATTCGCCATCAGACGGTCGCACATCCGGAATAGCGGAAACAAGTACGCACTCCGTAAAGTAAGTATTGCATTCCAATTGGTGATAGGGATTCTTGTCACGTTCTGCATAATAGTGATGATGAAGCAAATCTATTTTCTTACGAATGTGGATTTAGGATGGGAAAGAAAGAATATAGCTTCCATCAATCTTTTATATCCGGACAATGATTTTGAAACCATTGCTGATAAAATCAGGCAATTCTCATGTACAAGGGAGGTAGTGACCGGACATTGTTGCCTATTGCCTAAATCATCAGGCTTTTCACAAACTTTCGACAATTGGGACGGAAAAGAAGATGCGGCGAAAAGTATAGATATGCTATGTCTGTGGAATTGTGAAAAGACAGTGTCCTTCTACAATCTGAAACTGCTGGAAGGGGAGATAGTAAAGCCAACAGAAACGAATAGCATAATGATTAATGAATCGGCCGTAAAAGCACTTGGAATGAGCGACCCAATTGGTAAGAAACTTTATCAGAAGGGCAGAACATGGACCATTGTAGGCATAATTAAAGACTTCCACATCACGGCACCGACAGAACCGGTGCAACCCTATACTTTGGTTGCAGTGGATATTCTTAAGGGTATAGGATTTTCTTTAGGAAAAGGGCAAATCTTAATCAAGTTTCATGATGGCAGATGGAAAGAACTGAAAAACCGGATAGACAGCATATTCAGCCGGGAGTATCCGGAAGTGAGATATAGATTATACAACACAGAAGAAGAGTATGGCGAATATCTCAAGTCCGAAGATGCACTGATAAAGTTATTGAGCTTTGTTGCCATGGTTTGTGTACTTATTGCTGCTTTCGGTATCTTTTCTCTGATTACTTTGAGTTGCGAGCAAAGACGCAAAGAGATAGCTGTACGCAAGGTGAATGGAGCTACAATTCGGGATATTCTAATTATGTTTATAAAGGAATACATACTTCTGCTCCTTATTGCAGCTGCCATCGCATTCCCGATAGGGTATGTCCTGATGAAACGCTGGCTTGAAAACTATATAGAACAGACCACAATTAATGCTTGGATATATTTAGTCATAGCCGGTGGCATAGCCATAATTATCTTTGCATGTATCGGCTGGCGAGTGTGGCAGGCGGCACGGCAAAACCCGGCGGAAGTAATTAAGAGTGAATAAAAAAAAGCGAACTATGATACAACATTATTTTAAGATAGCATTCCGTAATATACTGAAATACAAAGCACAAAGTATTATCAGTATCCTTGGTCTGGCAGTAGGTTTCACCTGCTTCGCACTTGCCACCTTATGGATACATTATGAAATGACGTATGACGATTTCCATGAGGGAGCAGATAGAATATATTTTGTCGGCCGAAAAAATCTTGTTGAAAACGAAAATACAATCTTTGCTTCATCCCGCCTGCCTTACGCAGTACACAAGCAACTGAAACTGGATTTTCCGGAAATAGAATCATCATGCGTATGGGATTATGGCAGAATGCAAATAGACAGTATTCAAGCTCCGGATGTCTCCCTTGCCCGTATCGACTCTTCCTTCATAAAAATGTTTAATGTTAAAATTCAGGAAGGAAGTAGTGTTGATTTTCTATATTTTCCTGATAAAGTAGCAATCACCGAAGAGGCAGCTATAAAACTTTACGGACATACATCCGTAATAGGAAAGAAAGTCAATGAACGGCAAACTATTTGTGCAGTTGTATCCGGATTTGGCAAACATACAAATTTGCCGTATGACTTCCTTGGTAATCTCATACAAACGACTGACCCGACAACGGAAAACTATACAACTCTTATTCGGCTACGTAAAGGAACCAATGTGGATGCATTCCAAAGAAAATTAGCAGAAGCTAAAATAGAAATAAAAAACAACCAAGGTAGAACGAATATCAGCAAAAATCTCGGTATGGTTCCTATTATGGAATATCATTACAGACCTCAAAATATTGCTATACAGATTCATTATTTGAAATTATTTGCTGCTATAGGCGGACTCGTTATTTTTTGTTCACTGATTAATTATTTATTCTTATTCGCCTCCCGCCTGCATATACGTGCAAGAGAAATCAATCTTAGGAAGTTTTGCGGATCATCTATGAGTCATTTGTATCTGATGCTGACTATAGATTTTTTGCTTATCCTGCTGTTTTCCGGTTTATTGGGTATGTTTTTTATAGAACTCTCCTTCGAAGCCTTTAAAGAGTATTCGGAGGTAGAAGGAAATATTTATACTGAAGCCTCGCTGTACTTTGTAATCATAAGCATCCTGGCTCTTTGTATGGCATCTCCTATTATTTTAAAACATAAAAATACTATTAAAGGAAATCGGCATTTATTCCGCAAATTCGCCCTTATACTTCAATTCAGCATCGGTTTGCTTTTCATTTTTAGCATAACTGTGCTTATAAAACAGACTCATTTTCTACGAAATACAGATGTTGGCATCGAAAGAAAAGGTATTGCAACCATGACTTGTTGGAATACATCAGAAGGAGAATTAGTACAAGTTAATCATGAAATCAAAAAAATGCCCTTTGTAAATGAAACTTTGCTTAATGCCTGTAGCCTCATACCTTTTAGAGGAAATGTTGCAGGAGTCTTCTCTTATTGGGATGATAAGAAAGAAGAAGATGCTCCTGTTGCATTTAACATTATGTATCACACACTGGAACTGGTACGTTTTTATGGAATAAAACTAAAGGAGGGAGAAATGCTGAATGAGGATGATACGGACAGAATACTGATTAACGAAACAGCGGTTAAAAAACTTGGAGTGCAACATCCGTTAGGCATGAAGATAGGCATGTATACAGTTATTGGTGTCGTAAAAGACTTTCATAATACTGCTCCTACTGTACCTATACATTCAATGATGTTTCTTCAGAATGTTCACTCCGGCGACACCAAAGGTCCTTGGTGTTGTGAAACTGATATTATAGTTAAATACGAAGTTGGTCAATGGAAAGAACTTAAACAAAATGTTGATTCCATTATGGAACTCCAATTACCGGGCAGACATTATATCCTGCTTGATGCTGAGGAAGAGTATGAAAAAGAGATACAATCGGAAAACTCGCTCATAAAGGTATTGGGAGTTATGTCTACAGTTTGTATCCTAATATCGGCTTTTGGCATATTTTCTTTTGTAACCCTCAGTTGCGAACAACGTCGCAAAGAAATTGCCGTTCGTAAGGTGAATGGAGCCACAATGAAAAATATACTTTACATGTTTGCAAAAGAATATTCGATTTTATTAGTCGTTGCCTCTATTTTTGCCTTTCCTTTAGGATACGTATTGATGAAACGTTGGTTGGAAGATTACGTAGAACAAACCAATATAAGCGCATGGATATATTGCGTGATATTCATTGGCACCGCATTTATTATAATTCTTTGTATCGGCTGGCGCGTATGGCAGGCTGCACGGCAGAATCCGGCGGAAGTGATAAAGAGTGAATAAATGGTGCGTATTCGCACTGCTTATGTGCAGTATAGCACACTATCTGAATATTATTTTCACATGTACATATTTAATATACAATACATTACAAGTTTGGCATAAGATTTGAAACCTATTATTAAAATAAATATACCATGATATTCCATTATCTCAAAATAGCATTCAGAAACCTGTGTAAGCATAAGACACAAAACATCATTTCCATCATCGGATTGGCAGTAGGTTTGCTCTGTTTCTGTGTCTGCATATATTGCAGTCGCTTTGTAGAAAGCACAGACCATTGTTTTGCTAATCACGATCGCATAGCAGAGTTAAACCTCTATGACGGCAAGGCAGACAGATATTTTTCCGGTTCTCCGGTTCCTCTGGCCGAAGAATTGCGCACATGGTCTTTGGGAGAAACGGAAGCCATTTCATCCGTAACCTATCCTCGTGAACGTCCTTATTATGTAGAGTTATCTCCGGAAAAGACGCTGCCTTATGAACTTGAAACGATTGAAATAGATACTTGCTACAATAAAATCTTCACTCAGGAAATGGTAGCAGGACACTGGAAAATGGCAAGTCAATCTCTTAACTCCGTGATCCTGAGCCAATCTATGGCCATTAAAATATTCGGTAATGCAGAAAGTGCTATCGGCAAACACATGACCCTCATGAGAAGGCTCAATACCTCTCCTGAAAGCACTCCGAAAACAGGAGGTATCGTCTATACCATTCAAGCAGTAATGAAAGATATCCCTCTGAACAATAGTTTGGATTTCATGCAAAACATAGATATGCTGACCGTAAACGATAGTGAAGGACTTCTACAAAGTCCAAAACGGCATAACATGACGGGAGCAAATACCTACGTACTGTTATCACCACAAACTACATGTACCGATTTAGAAAAGCAATTTTTCCAAAGAGACTATACCTATACTTTGTATGGTGAAGCTTACACTGTCACTGCCAATAGCATGGGAGCCACATTAAAGAAACAAGGCGCTTCCTATTTGGGATTAGTGACCGGAATTATCGGTACCCTGATATTATTAGTAGGACTGATTAACTTTTTCCATTTCCTTATCGGTTCTTTCTTCAATCGCACCAAGGAATACAGTATCATGAAAATGATAGGATGCAACTGGAAACAACTTTTCTACTTGCTGTTCACACAGTCATTGATCGTCATATCCATATCTTCTATACTGGTATTATCAGGCATAGAGTTATTGGGGAATCACATGAATTTCTCTTTACCGGGTATTGCAATGACCTTTACCACTGAAACGCTTTTAATACACGCTCTGCAATATATCGTTCTTCTTATCATACTCTGCGTCATTATATGTATGTCTGTTTCCATTCGCATCCGTAGAATTTCAGTACAAACAGGCATTTACGGAAGCAATAAACGCAGGGCGAAGCAATGGGGACGTAACTTTATGCTAGGCATCCAGTTCTTTATTTGCTGGGTATTCGTATCGCTGACAGCCGCTTTATATCTGCAATCAGAAAAAACAGCCAATAGTTTGCTTCATACACTAAGTCAAAAAGAAAAGTCGGAGATTCTTAGTATTCCCCTGGACTATCCCTTTATGAAGAATGAGGAAAAGCTGGCATTGATAGAGCGTTTTAAACAACATGCCGGAGTGAAAGAGATTCTGTTATCAGATATCGGTTATATGCAAGGTATGTCGGGCAATGGATTAACGACCGAAAAGGGAAATGAGAACTCCTGGGTTGATATTAGTGTCATGGCTGTACCCGCCAATTTCTTCTCTTTCATGAATATTCCCATAGAACAAGGAAGACTTCCTCAAACGGAAAAAGATATTGTGGTAGATAATGTCTGGCAGCAGATACAGAAGAAAGATGTAATCGGTATGAACTTGTATAGCGGTAATACCGACTACACAGTCTGTGGAATATCTGCACCTTTTCAGGCCGATGTATATAACCGAAGTAGTGGATATGCTTTCCTGCCTTATGATCCTTCAGTCTATATAGGCCATTGTTACATAAAGAGTCATCCGGGCCAGCAAAAGGAAGTAGCCCGATGGATTGAGAAAGTCTACCACGAGATGCTTCCTGAAAATATAACTTATCAGGCTAAAACATTCCTAGATGATATCCATGTTTCGCAGGCTCTTGAGTACAATCTGAAAGACATTATTTTGTTCTTTGCCGTTATCAGCATTATTATCACACTGTTAGGTGTGTACTCCAGTATCACGCTTGATACAGAACGACGCCAGAAAGAAGTTGCTATCCGTAAAGTAAACGGGGCAGATGTTCCGCAGATTATCCTGTTGTTTGCCCGTCTTTATATTATCTTGTTATTGTGTAGTGCCATCGTTGCATTCCCGCTTATATATGTTGTATTGATGTTATGGAGACAAATGTATACGGTATTCTTTGATTGCGGTCTGCTTTTCTGGCTCTGTATATTCTTGATTGTTACTTTCATTACAGGCTTTACAATACTTTTCCGTATCTTGCGGATAGCAAGGACCAATCCGGCGGAAGTTATTAAAAACGAATAAGAACAATGATATTACATTATTTGAAAGTTGCTCTACGAAATCTGCTGAAGTACAAGACTCACAGTTTCATTTCAGCCCTCTGCCTGGCAGTGGGAATCGTATGCTATACCCTTGTATGCTTTTTCATGCAGGAATGGACCAAACTTGAAAACTTACCTGACAGCGAGCGACGGATAAGAATAACAGTCAGCCAGAAACAAAGTCCTTTTTTCCGAACCCATGAAATAAAGCGACTGGAAGAGCAATCTATCAGTGGTTTAGAATGCCTGACCATACAATCCTTTAACAATTCAACGGAAATAGAAGTCATTGATAACGAACAACGTAATTTACCTTTTCTGATAGGTTATAGAGGGGTTAACAGTAACTTTTTCTCCTATAACAACAGAAAATTGCTACATGGCAGCCGACTTCCCGAAGCACCTGATGAAGTGGTATTATCCAATAAATTTGCAAGTAAAGCGTACGGCACTGCAAATCCTATTGGAACAACCATACGCCTTGCTAACCCACAAAGTATAGCGGGAAATACAATACAGAGCTTTAAAGTCGTAAATGTAGTGGAAGATAACGGACTGCAAGACCCCAAAGTCGATTGTTATTTCTCCTATGAAGTCACGCCTAATGACGCCTTGAGTGTAGAAGCCTATCTATCGCCTAAGGCAACGATGGAAATGCTAAACAAAAGTTTACAGTCCATAACGTGGCAACGGAATGAGGACACCGTACACCCTTACGCCGCGTTCAGTATGAGGCAGGACAAGGAACTGACAATGGTGCAGTTTCTAATACTGTTCATAGCCTCACTTATCCTGGTTTCAGGGCTGATTAATTTCCTTAAGTTCATCATTCAGATGTTCTATAACCGTCAGCGTGAAGTGGCGCTTCGCAAGTGTATGGGGTCCGAGATAAAAGGACTGTTCCTGCTTCTTTTCACTGAAGTATTTTGGATGATGTCCACTGCATTTCTTTTATCTCTGGTTCTAACGGAACTCATGATAAATCTTGCGGAAATATACATTCCAAGCCATGATATGCCCGATTTACCCTTGTCATCTATCTACGTTGTACAGTTTCATATATATATTGCACTTCTGATGATATGTATGCTCGTAATATGGTTTCCTATCCGCCGTTTACGGCAAGTGAGCATAATCAGCCAAATCAACAATAACCGTAGCCGTCATATTTTCCGTTCAATTATGATGTGGTTGCAGTTAGGCATTGCCATTTTCTTTGTGGGCAGCACGCTTGGTGTCAATATGGTGTGGCACGAAACGTTCAGTCGGGCATACAGTCCGCTTACATCCGAGGAAGAAGAGAATATCATTTCCCTAAAAGTGAATACCCAACGCATGTGGCAGAATCTAAATCCCATATTATCTGATATTCGGGCACTTCCGGAATGTATAGAGACACTGACTATGACAGATGATTTGCGAAGTGGAAGTCATTTTATGCGCACCTATAAGAAAGCCGACCAATCGGAAGTCTGGATTGCCATAGCAGAGGGATCTCCGAGTTACTTCAAATTCCTGAACATCCCGTTACAGGGAAAGGAAGTGAGTGAAGAAGCGGAAGGCACCGTCTATGTCAGTGAGGATTTCAGACTGCAACTGGATAAGGACAGCGTGCAAGACAGAGTAGAGATTGAAGGTCGAAGTTACCGAATCATCGGTACCTTCGAAGCGCTCTATAAAGAAATCCGGGGAGGAAATACCATTGGCTCGGCATTCTTTCCCGGTAATCGCTTCAGATGTTTCTATTTCAAACTGGCACCGAATGCGAACGCTGCCAAGAGTGTCCACCGTATTACTGATATTTGTCGGAAGTACGTACCCACTACTTTGCCTCTTGAAGTCCGTTCCCTGGCCGATAATAAACATACCATGATGGGATCAATGTATATGACACAAGTGGCGATGACAATCCTGGCCGTTGTAAGTATACTATTGGTTGTACTGAGCATCTATTCGGCCATCTCCATGGATACGGTCAGCCGACAGAAGGAAATAGCCATTCGTAAAATCAACGGAGCTACCCCACGGATCATTGCCGGTATATTCGGTAAGGCTTATCTGGTGATTTTCCTGCTGGCTTTTGCGGTTGCTTATCCTTTGGTACGACTGATGCTGCTATCAATAGACGCAGACACAGTGAAGTGCATACAGGGTTGGGATTGGGGAATTCTGTTATTCTTCAGTGTGGCCTTCATGATATTCCTCACCACCGCATACAAAATTTACCGGATCATGCATATCAATCCGACCGAGATAATAAAAAATGAATAAACAATATTACTAATTAAAATTATCACTATTATGATTAAAACAGTAAACCTGCAAAAAATCTTCAAGACCGAAGAAGTACAGACATGGGCTTTGAACAATGTGAACATCGAAGTGAAAGAAGGCGAGTTCGTCGCAATCATGGGACCTTCCGGTTGCGGTAAATCTACATTGCTGAATATCCTCGGCTTGCTCGACAACCCTTCGGGCGGAGAATACTACCTCAATGGAAAGGAAGTATCCAAATACACCGAAGCACAACGCACCAGCCTGCGTAAAGGGGTCATTGGTTTCGTATTCCAAAGCTTCAACCTGATTGACGAACTGAACGTATACGAAAACATCGAATTACCGTTGCTCTACATGGGCATTCCTTCCGCCGAACGCAAACGTCGCGTGGAAACAGCGATGGAACGCATGGCCATTACACACCGAAGCAAACACTTCCCGCAACAACTCTCCGGTGGTCAGCAGCAACGTGTTGCCATTGCCCGTGCCGTAGTAGCCAATCCAAAGCTGATCCTTGCCGATGAGCCTACCGGTAATCTGGATTCTAAGAACGGTAAGGAAGTGATGGAACTGCTGAATGAACTGAACAAAGAAGGAACCACCATCGTCATGGTAACCCACTCGCAGCACGATGCCGGTTTTGCAGGACGTATCATTAATCTGTTCGACGGACAGGTGGTGACAGAGGTGAGTCTGTAACCCATATTATACACATTTTTACTTAAGCCCTAAAAGGACGAAATCGGAGATGTACTATTTTATTTCGCCCTTTCAGGGCCCAGAAATGGGAATACTTATTACGTAGGGCGATGCCCTACGCTATATGATGTAAGCCTTTCAGGCTTCTGTACTGTAAATGCGAGCCCTTTCAGGTTTCCCGGCACTATATAATGTAAACTCTTCAGGCTTCCTGATAGAGCTAAAACCTATTAATATTATCACTAAAAGAACATGTACATTCTGAAGTTTGTCCTGCGTAGCTGGTGGCGAAATAAATTGTTCGTCACTATTTCTCTTGTCAGTCTGGTTATCGGTATCGCCTGCACCAATCTACTGACAGCCTTCGTCCTATACGAATACAACATCGAATATAACAACCCCAACCGTGACCGCATCCTCCGGCTGACACAAACACTACCTTTCGCGCAACAAGAAATGCAGGGAACATTCGTATACCACGAATCTGTCCCCGAAATCATCTCACAATTCCCAGAGATAGAAGCTTCATTACGCACACAAGCCATCACTCACACAAAAATCCGTGTGGGCGACCAAGAATATTCCGAACTGAACCTGCTATCGGCAGACAGCGCATTGCCCAAGTTTATCCCCATCGAAACCTTTGCAGGAAAAATAGAACAAGTATTGACTCACCCGGGAACCATTGCCATCAGTCAAGCTTTGGCCGAACGTTGTTTCGGTACCACCGACTGTCTCGGCAAGCTGCTGGAGATCCCCCAATCCAGCGAAAGTGCCTACCGTATTGCCGCCGTCTTCCGTCTACCATCACAAAGCATGTTGCGGGCAGACTTGCTCAAGCATCTCAAAAGTCCGGAAGGAACTACCTGTTCAATACTGCTCAAAGAAGGAACAGACCTCAACGCCTTTCGCCAACGCTTCGAGACAACCGAGCTTCCTACTTTATTAGGCAAAGGGTATTATCGTACCCAGACTTTACAGGAATCCTATTTTACCACTACCACACAAGATAGCAACCAGTGTATCGAGCATCGGCAGAAGGCCCTGTTAAGCGTCGGCCTGCTATCCGCTTTATTAATCTTGTTCATAGGTTGCTTCAACTATATCAACCTCAGTTTTTCACGCTTATTGAAACAAATACGCACCTTGCACATTGAAAGCCTTTTAGGTGCAAGCCACCGTCAAATCCGTTGGCACCTCTTTGCCGATACTTTCCTGATGGTGATTGCAGCATTCTTGTTATCCATTCTGTTGATGAGCGACCTGTTGGCAGTATTCAATGCAGCAATATCCGCGCATCTGTCGTTCTCCTATCTTTTCTCCGTTCAGGTATTCCCTGTTATCTTGCTGTTTGTCATCATTCTATCCGTTGTTCCGGCAGAATACATGAGCCGGAAGATACAGACCTTGTCCGAAAGCCGTTACCGCAGCTTCTTTACAGGTCGTAAAAAACAGCGCATTGTAGCGGCACTGGTCACCTTACAATTCATGATTTCTATCGGACTGCTAAGTGCTTTTATGATAATCCGTAGCCAGATGGACCTGATAAAACAGGAGGGAAGCCGCTACAAAGGAATCGTTGAGTTTGGAATCGGCGACTCCCGGCAATCCCCTTTATCTACTTGGATAGAAGACATTAAATCCATCCCCGGAGTGAAGTCTGTTGTATCTTCCCAATCAGGCCTTTATACCATGAGTATGGCCGTTCCCCGCCAAAATGGTGAGAAGAATGACCTTCTGATGCTTGAACTTTATGAAAACTGTCCGGACTTCCTGAATATATACGATTTCGACTTGCTGGATGCCAAACAAACATTCCATTTATTACTCCGTACCTCTGTGCCGGTCATCATCAACGAGTCCTTCATTCGCTATCTTGTGCCCGAAGGAGAAGACCCGATGGGACAACCTATCTCTAAATACGTGCCCGAAAAGAGTGAGAAAGGTACTATTATCGGTGTCATGAAAGATTTCAAGAAATATTCGCTCACAAACAATGTGTTTCCACTGAGAATGATCCTGCACGAAATGCCACAAGATAGCTATACCACATTGACCTTACGGTTTGACGAACAAGATCGCACAGCAGTTATCCATCATCTTCGCGGATTATGGGAGAAGAAATACCCCGGTACTCCATTCAATTATGAAGACCCTTATCAGGTACTGATCTCCAATAATCAGGAAGTCACCGACTTTTCCCGCATCCTGCTGATGTATGCATCAATCAGTTTGTTCCTCACACTGTTCGGATTGTTCGGCATCACCCATTATGCTATCCAGCAACGTATACGCGAAATAGGAATTCGGAAGATTCACGGTGCATCATTCGGGCAAATATTATGGCTTGTCAATCGCCCGTTCCTTTACTACATAGGTATAGCGTTTTTACTCATTGTACCCTTGGTCTGCTATCTGATGAATTATTGGCTGCAACAATTTGCTTACCATGTACACATTGGTATCCTTCATTTCCTGCTTCCATTGTTCTTCACTGTCTGCATCACCCTGCTCACAGTATGCCTGAACAGTTATCGGGCAGCAAGAAATAATCCGGTAGATAGTATCAAGTACGAATAACCGTATCCCGGTTAATCTCCAGAACCAGAGACTGAAAATCAATCATCGCATTAAATAAAGCGATGTGTAAATAGGAAGAAATCTCATCTGACGGAATATCACATTCCGTCAGTACTCCCTGTTCCAACAGCAACGCACGTTTTGTGCCTTTCAATAGGGGAGTCCTCGGTGTATACCAGACTCCCTCTTTTTCTAACGCCACATTAGCAATGGAAGTATCCGTCAAAAGATTATTTCTGATAATCAATACATCATCCTGATTGCCACGCAGGGCATACAATACTTCCAGTTCCTTCCGGTCCGTACTTTTGTAGCGATAATCAATCGTATCCGAACCGACCAACCGGAGTGAACGTACAGTTCTCATTGTATAAGCGGAAAATGCCACTTCACATACTTCTCTGCCATAAACTACCCGGCATTTATAAAAACCGCTTTCAGGGCAATCCCCTGTATAATCCAGAATATCCAGTTGATCCGTCATTCCGAAAACCGCCTGTCTCGTCTCATTCATCCTACGGTTATGATGGGCAAGGTTCTGCAACTTACCGTCACGTACTTGTATCGTTTCAATAAATAGGCACATATATTTTCTGTTTCATTTCTTCATATTCACTGCGGGCGTCACTCTTGAAAGTAATGCCACCACCGCTTTTAAAATACATTCCGTCCGCCTCTTGCTCCACAAAACGTATCATCACGGCACTATCCATATCGTCTCCATCGAAATATCCGGTTATTCCCGTATAGAATCCCCGTTCATATCCTTCAGCCTCACGAATAATCTGCATCGTCTTCTTTTTGGGTGCACCGGTGATAGAACCGGCAGGCAACATACTGAAAAGAATATCACCTAACTGCCGTTTGTAATCTTCTGGAAGTTCACCGCATATTTCCGAACTGGTCTGCAGTATCGGTCCACGATTTGTCTGCAACACATCTATATAGCGATAACGCTCCACCCGGACATGAGATGCCACAATACTCAGATCATTCCTGATCAGATCCACAATCGTAGCATGTTCCGCCGCTTCTTTCCCGTCGCTCATCAAGGTTTGTACGGCATCGGGCAGGGTAGCGTCTATCGTACCTTTCATGGGATAAGAGCTGATAATACCTTTCTTTATCCGAACAAAAATCTCGGGAGAGAAAACTACAAAACGATTCTTTACCCATACTTTATATAAAGCACGGGAGTTACAATATATATCCTTTAAAGTCAGATTGGTTTGTACCGGAGTCCGGCAAGTTAAATTCGTAAGAAAGCTGTTTCCGGCAAGAATATTCTTTTTCACATGTTCGAAAGCACGACTGTATTCCTGAAAAGAAACAGGCTGTGAGATCCATTCTATCTGTTCCGGCAAACTCTCCGGAAGCAATTCATCCGTTAAACCGGCAACTGCTTCATTCGTAAATCCATTCAGGTTATATATCAACTCCTCCGGTGAGACCTCTGCCGTCTCTTCCATATAAACCTGTTCCTGCGAATAATCAATCAAAAAGACAAACGACTTTGAACAGCCTGCCAGCATATTCATACGTGCGATTGCTTCCTGCTTACTATATAGTTTCATACATCTATTTTCGTTTAGCAGGAAGCAAAGGTAATAAAAAAACTATTTCCGTGCCGCCACTGCCAGCAATACTCCCAGCACAATGCCCAGCAATGCCGCAAACAACACGCGCATATCCGGCGGAAGCATGAAAGTAATGGTGTGTGCAGGATACCAGAAGAACGGGATTGTCTTCTTAAAGACAAAGTTCCATTGAACGTTCCAGTTCAGTCCGGTAATGATTTTTGTCATCGGAATAGGAGTGACAAGACTCTTAATAGAACCGCCGCACATCAAAATATGCGTATCTGTTATTTTATGGAAAGTCATGAATACCGGAGCAAAGATTGTGTTCATCGTTACCGATATGGCCAGCGCCACCAGCACCTTATCGAGAGATATCGCTTCACTTGTAAACGTTGCGGCAGCATTTGCCATTCCCATATACTCCATGAACTGCGGCACACCTTTTGAAAAGATAATCATAGCGGCATTGATACCCATACCGAGTATGCCCCATACCACCATGCGCGGAATAATGCCGAAACCCTTCCGGTTGTACACTCCCGCACTGATTCGTAATCCCAGCACTTCGCCCAACGAAGACAGAATGGCAAACTTCAGAAAGCTCATCACCATGCCGTGTTCAGCATTGAACGACTTATACCAGTCATAAACCGCGTCACTCAAAAAGAAGGGTAGAAAGACTACCACTACCAGAATAATAAACAGGAAATCTTGCTTTTTCATTGAAAAGACGTGTTTTTCATTAATAATGCGACAAACATACTAAAAAACTTTCAATATCAAAGCAAGATGATAACAAAATAAATAATATTGTAACTAATATGAATCCGAATATTAAAATTAGAGCTGAAATCCTGCGAAATCCGTCTTTGCCCAATCTTAATTATATCAGAAAAAGGCGCTTCTTTTCAGAAACACCCCTCAACCCTGTTGTAAACTATCATTTTTTCTTCAAGAAACGTTTAGCCAAGTATTTTCGTATGGGTTCGTCATACCACTTCAAACACAAATAGGCCAGTAATATATTCCATGCATAAACACATAAGACAACCTGCCAGGTCTGCTCTAAAGTAAAGAGTTGATTTTTAATCAACCATGCATAGAACAGATACATGAACGGATAATGTATCACATAAATCGGATAAGAGATATCTCTCAGAAACTTACATAATTGAGTTGACTTTTTATCCGTAGTAGTTCCCGATGCTCCTATCCATACAAGGACTGGGAAAGCTACGATAATACAAAATGCTTCATAAAGGCCATTTGTGCAAATCGGCTCCGCACCTTCCAGATAGGGTACTGAGAACAAAGCAATCAATACAATGGTACATATCCAGAACGCGCCTTTCACCTTCATAGGCTTAAAGTTACGCGACATAAGCATCCCCACAGAAAACGGGAACAGCATTCTCAACAACCCACCGCCAAAGTTTACACCGTCTAATGTCCATCCTACACCTATATTTCCATAACCGGAAACATCGAAGACCGCAAATAGCGCCAATGCCACTCCCAACAATACAACGAGCACAGTCAGCGCCTTATTAGATAAGCGACGAATAAACAAAGCATAAAGAATATTACCTATATATTCAAAGAACAATGACCAGCAAGGCCCGTTCAATGGAAACATCTCACCGTTGCCACGCACTTCATAACCTACGCCCGGCATTGCGGGAATAAAGAATATCGTACAAAGCAAGGACAGCATTATCATGGAGATGCCGATATGCGTTCCATCCCATTGCACAGAACCCTGAATACAGTATGTAATAGCACCCAGAACAGCCCCCATTATCACCATAGGATGAAGACGTATCAAACGGCGCTTAAAGAAATCTTTTATTGTGAGACTCTTACCCCAACGGTCGTCATAGGCATAGCCGATAACGAAACCTGAAAGGATAAAGAAAAAATCCACGGCCAAATATCCATGATTGAACGTTGTAATCATAGTATCGCTTGCAAAAGCATAGCCTTCGAATATATGATACCATATTACCATAAGAGCCGCTACACCACGAAGTCCGTCCAGAAGATCGTAATGCGCCTTGGTATCCGGAAATGCTGCTGAGGGGGTATTAGACATTTGTGTCTTAGTATTAAGTTAATATTTTCAGATGGCAAAGATACACAAAAAAAAGACCGCCTTTATAAAGACAGTCTCTTTTCATTTTATCTGATTTCAGGAAAATCCTTATTCAATCACTCCGAGTTCACGGAAACATTTCGTCAACTTCTCGACAGCATAGTCTACCTGCTCTTTGGTGTGAGTAGCCATCAATGCTACGCGTACCAGCGTATCTTGCGGTGCACAAGCGGGCGGAATAACCGGATTGATGAAGATGCCTTCGTCAAACGCCATCTTAGTTACGATAAATGTTTTTTCCGCATCACGCACATACAATGGAATGATAGGAGATTCAGTTTCACCGATTTCGAAACCGGCATCACGGAATTTCTTCAATGCATAGTTGGTGATGTCCCACAAACGTTGCTGACGTTCCGGTTCGTTCATAATGATGTGAAGAGCTTCACGGGCAGCAGCCGTAGCAGCAGGCGTGTTACTTGCCTGGAATATATAAGAACGGGCATTGTGGCGCAACCAGTTGATTACCGAAGCATCTCCGGCAACGAAACCACCGATAGAAGCCAGTGACTTGCTGAACGTACCCATAATCAGGTCGATATCATCTGTCACACCGAAATGATCGCAAACACCACGTCCCTGTTTTCCGAATACACCCAATCCGTGTGCTTCGTCCACCATGATGCTGGCATTGTATTTCTTCTTCAAACGTACGATTTCGGGGAGATTGGCAAGGTCGCCTTCCATAGAGAAAACACTATCCACCACGATCAGTTTGATAGCATCCGGCTCACATTTCTGGAGTTCTTTTTCCAGATCGGCCATATCGTTATGTTTGTACTTCAATTGAGTTGAGAAGGAGAGGCGGCGGCCATCTACGATGGAAGCATGCACGCGATCGTCACAGATAATGTAATCGTTACGTCCCGTCAATTGCGGAATAACACCCTCATTTACAGTAAATCCGGTGGAAAAACAGAGTGCATCGTCTTTTCCGACAAACTCAGCCAGTTCTTTTTCCAACTCTACGTGTATATCAAGAGTTCCATTTAATAAACGGGAACCTGCACAACCTGTACCGTATTTATCTGTGGCAGCTTTTGCGGCTTCTATTATTCTTTTATCGTAAGTCAGTCCCGTATAAGCATTCGAACCGAACATCAGGACTTTTTTACTATCCATCAACACCTCAGTATCCTGATGGCTGTCAATTGTGCGGAAATAGGGGTATACGCCCATTGCCATATATTGCTGTGGCAGGTCGTATTTCGCCAATTTGTCTTGTAGTAATCCCATGAAATGTTTATTATATAATATGAAATATTTAACTCTTAGTTACAAGCCTTTTGAAAACAGGGGGCAAAGATAGCAAAATATGTGCTTATCTGTTCTTTTTTTACTAAAAAATATATTTGCCTATGGATTAAAGCTCACTCTATGGTTAAAAATTCAAGTATTTGTATTACTTTTGCCATTTATAAAATTGCATAGTGAAACACCCCTTGCATGGACGAAGAAAAAAAGAAAATATCATTCATTATAAATCCGAAATCCGGTACGCAGAGCAAAGAGCAAATCCTCCATTTGCTCGATGAAAAGCTGGATAAGGCAAAGTATGTTCAAGAGGTAATCTATACCGAATATGCCGGACATGCTGTTGAAATTGCTGCACAAAAAGCAAAGGAAAATGTGCATGCTGTAGTGGCTATTGGCGGTGACGGTACGATCAACGAAATAGCCCGTTCGCTGGTGCATACAAAAACTGCATTGGGCATCATTCCGTGTGGCTCGGGAAACGGACTTGCACGCCACCTGCAAATTTCGATGGAGCCTAAAAAGGCGATAGAAATTATCAACGAAGGAATTATAGACGTCATTGATTACGGAAAAATCAATGAAGTACCTTTCTTCTGTACCTGTGGTGTGGGTTTTGATGCTTTTGTCAGCTTGAAGTTTGCAAAGGCGGGCAGGAGAGGACCTCTTACCTATTTAGAAAAGACTCTACTGGAGAGCCTGAAGTATCAGCCCGAAACTTACGAACTGGAAACGGAAGACGGTACCTTAAAGTATAAGGCTTTCCTGATAGCCTGCGGTAATGCTTCTCAATACGGAAACAATGCGTACATAGCTCCACAGGCCACTCTGACGGACGGATTACTGGACGTGACCATCCTTGAACCCTTCACGGTGCTGGATGTGCCCTCTCTGTCTTTCCAACTGTTTAATAAGACTATAGACCAAAATAGCCGCATCAAAACTTTCCGCTGCCAGACGCTGCGCATCCACCGTACCAAACCAGGAGTAGTGCACTTTGACGGGGACCCGATGATGATGGGAGAAAACATCGACGTGAAGGTAATCAAAGAAGGATTGCAGGTAATCATCCCCCGGTATGCCGAAAAAGACTCTTCGAATGTATTGCAACGGGCACAGGATTATATAAATGGCCTGAAGCAGATCAATGAGGAGATTGTGCATAAGAATAAGATGATATTGGATAAGAGTAAAGAGCAGATTAAGAAGTTAACGAAAATCTGAGTTTTTTATAAAATAAATCTGTATTTTTGCACGTCGTAAGCAATTAAGTATGCGCCCTGACAGCGCAGTCAATTTATAATTTATAATTATCAAGATGTTTAGATCACACACCTGCGGAGAACTTCGTATCTCCGATGTCAATAAGCAAGTAACGCTGGCAGGTTGGGTGCAGCGCAGCCGCAAAATGGGAGGCATGACATTCATTGACCTCCGCGACCGTTACGGTATCACCCAGTTAGTTTTTAACGAAGAGGTGGATGCAGCACTTTGCGAGAACGCCAACCGCCTGGGACGCGAATTCGTCATTCAGATTACAGGAACGGTGAACGAACGCTTCAGCAAGAATGCCAATATCCCGACCGGAGATATTGAAATCATCGTATCGGAACTGAATGTGCTGAATGCAGCCCTGACACCTCCGTTCACCATCGAAGATAATACGGATGGTGGCGACGATATCCGCATGAAATACCGTTATCTGGATTTGCGCCGTCCATCGGTACGCAGAAATCTGGAACTCCGCCATAGAATGACCATTGAGGTACGCCGCTATCTGGACAGCCAGGGTTTCATCGAAGTGGAAACTCCTGTACTGGTAGGCTCTACTCCGGAAGGCGCACGCGACTTCGTGGTGCCCTCACGCATGAATCCGGGACAGTTTTACGCTTTGCCGCAAAGCCCGCAGACCTTGAAACAATTGCTGATGGTATCCGGTTTTGACCGTTACTTCCAGATTGCCAAGTGTTTCCGTGACGAGGACCTTCGTGCCGACCGTCAGCCAGAATTTACTCAGATAGACTGTGAAATGTCTTTCGTGGAACAGGACGACATCATCAACCTGTTTGAAGGTATGACGAAATATCTGTTCAAAGAAATCCGCGGTGTGGAATTGGAAGGTCAGTTCCAACGTATGGCATGGGCGGACGCCATGAAATATTATGGTAGCGACAAACCCGACTTGCGTTTCGGTATGAAGTTCGTGGAGCTGATGGATATACTGAAAGGTCATGGCTTCTCTGTATTTGATAGCGCCGAATATATCGGTGGTATCTGTGCCGAAGGTGCCGCACGCTACACCCGCAAACAACTGGATGCACTGACGGAATTCGTGAAGAGACCGCAGATTGGTGCAAAAGGTATGGTTTACGCCCGTGTAGAGGAAGACGGAAATGTAAAATCGAGCGTTGACAAATTCTATACGCAGGAAGTACTGCAACAGGTGAAAGAAGCTTTCGGTGCCAAACCGGGTGACTTGATTCTGATTTTGAGTGGCGACGACACCATGAAGACACGCAAGCAGCTTTGCGAGCTTCGCTTGGAAATGGGTAGCCAACTGGGATTGCGTGATAAGAACACATTCGCATGCCTGTGGGTGGTAGACTTCCCGATGTTTGAATGGAGCGAACAAGAAAACCGCTTGATGGCTATGCACCATCCGTTCACCCATCCGAAGGATGAAGATATAGCCTTACTGGACACTGATCCGGCAGCAGTACGTGCCGATGCTTATGATATGGTAATCAATGGTGTGGAAGTTGGTGGCGGTTCAATCCGTATCCACGATCCGAAGTTGCAGGCAAAGATGTTCGAAATCCTGGGATTCACTCCTGAAAAAGCAGAAGAACAATTCGGATTCCTGATGAATGCATTCAAATATGGTGCACCTCCTCATGGCGGTCTGGCATATGGTCTTGATCGTTGGGTATCTCTCTTTGCCGGATTGGATAGTATTCGTGACTGTATCGCATTCCCGAAGAATAACAGTGGACGCGACGTGATGCTGGATGCTCCTGCGGCACTTGATCCGTCTCAGTTGGACGAACTGAATCTGATCGTAGATATCAAAGAATAAGAGTAGGTTAGTTTGTTGTGAGAGAATCGAGACGCATCTTCCGTTTTGCAGTAATCGGTACGCTGAATGCCCTGATTATAGCAGCAGTCATCTGGCTGATGATGGATGAACTGGACATCGACTATATGCTCTCTAACATAACTGCTTACGTCATTGCACAGACTCATAATTTTATCTGGTGCAAGCACTGGATATTTCCTTTGGATGATAAAGAAAAGAAGAGCAACACCTGGAGGCAGGTGTTGCTCTTTTCTATCGCTTTCGGAATGGCGTATCTGGCGCAATTCCTATTTCTGATAGTGTTGGTCGAGGCACTGAATTGTGATGAATACCTGGCTCAGTTCCTGGGACTGTTCATCTACGGAGGCGTGAATTTTATAATGAACAGGAGAATCACGTTCCGTTAACGTTTTATCAAACTGCGTTTGCTGCGCTTTTATCAAATTGCGCTTTATCGAATTGCATTTTAATCGAGAAAGCGTTTCGTCAATCCACCGTATTCATCAATACGGCGGTCGCGCAGGAAAGGCCACCAACGGCGTACATTTTCCGAGCGTTCCATATCTATTTCCACTACTATATTTTCCGGACGGTCGTTTCCGGCTTGTGCAAGGAATTCTCCTTGCGGACCTGCTACAAAACTATTTCCCCAGAATTGGATGCCATTTGTCTGCATGGACGGATCGGGTTCGTGACCGACACGGTTAACAGAGATAACAGGAAGTCCGTTGGCTACGGCATGGGCACGCTGAGAGATAATCCAAGCGTTGAGCTGGCGTGCCTTTTCATCATCGGCGTCACTGCTTTCCCAGCCAATGGCAGTGGGGTAGATTAATAATTCGGCACCTTTCAATGCCATCAGACGGGCAGCTTCAGGATACCACTGATCCCAGCAAACAAGTACACCCAACTTTCCGAGAGAGGTTTGGATAGGTTCGAAACCTATATCTCCAGGGGTGAAGTAGAACTTTTCATAATAGGCCGGATCGTCGGGGATATGCATCTTGCGATATTTTCCGGCAATGCTTCCGTCACGGTCAAAAACAACGGCGGTGTTATGATAGAGTCCCGGGGCACGTTTCTCAAATAGGGAGGTTACCAATACGATCTTATTGGCAGCGGCCAGTTCGGAATAAAATCCGGTGGAAGGGCCGGGAATGGTTTCCGCCAGATCAAACAGTTGCGTATTTTCAGTCTGACAGAAATACAGGGAGTTGTGCAGCTCTTGTAATACAACCAGTTGCGCACCATGTGCAGCACAAGCTTCTATGCTTTTAGCCAGGTTCATCAGGTTCGTACGAAGATCTGCTGTATTGGCTTGCTGAATAATTCCGACTTTTATTTTTCTCATATCTTTCTAATTTTATTTCAATACACCGGCAGGGTACTGCATCGTAACACAATGGAGTGATCCATGCTGCTTGATCAGTGCCCGGCAATCAATGCCTACAATCTCATATTCCGGGAACGCTTCCTGCAAGACTTCTTTAGCACGTTGGTCATTCTCCGGCTGACGATAAGTAGGATAAAGCACTGCATCATTCATTATCAAGAAATTGGCATACGTTGCGGGGAGGCGTTCGCCCTCTTCCTCAATTTTGTCTACCATAGGCAATGCCAACAGACGATAGGGGTTTCCATTCAAAGTACGGAAGGTTTTCAGTTGCTCTTCCATTTGATGTAGAGCTTCGTAATGTTCATCCTGCGTATCGGTGCATTGCACATAGGCAATAGTATCCGGTGAGCAAAGACGAGCGAGCGTATCGACATGACTATCTGTATCATCTCCTGCCAAATACCCATGATCGAGCCAAAGTACCTGTTTCAGATGAAATACAGAACAGAGATAGCCTTCGATTTCATCGCGGCTCATCTGTCCGTTACGATTGGGAGAAAGCAAACACTCAGACGTGGTGAGCAATGTTCCCAAACCATCGCTCTCAATGGAACCACCTTCCAGAATAAAGCCCAGACGATTAACATACCGCCCATTCAGGAAACCGGATTCCACAGCCTGACGGGTAATCAGATTGTCTTTATCTGAAGCGAATTTCAGCCCCCAGCCATTGAACATGAAATCAAGAAGCGAAGCGCCTTCTGAATCCAACATGGTAATTGCACCATGATCACGCGCCCAAGTATCATTCGTTTCACACTCCATGAAACGGACATTCTGCATATTGACGGTAGCTGAAATCTGCTTTTTGACCTCCTCCGGTTCGGGAGTTACAATCAGAAGCAATTCCCGCTGGGCTATTTCGCGTGCGATAGCGGCAAAGCAGGCTTGTACTTCCGTAAGCATATGTGCCCAGTCAGTTCCGGCATGGGGCCAAGTCAGCTGTATTCCGCTTTGCGGCACCCATTCGGCAGGTAAAACAGCATTAAACGTATCACTCATATTTATCATTCTTGCTTTTCTTCTTTCGGCTTGCGGTCAAAGAACGGATTCTTGGTCGAAGCACTGACCGGAATAGCATACACGGATCTGCATCCCGGCAACCACTCCAATTGCTGTGCAGCAAGTCCGGCAGAGAACATCACACGGGTATCCACACGCAAATCGGCCGCCGTGGCACAAGCCGAACCGATAGCTATACCTACATCGACCGAATTCACGGCACAAGGCACACCTTCAGGGCGTCCCGCACAAGTGGGATAACCACAATGGCCACAATTCAATCCTTGCGCCTGCTCGCGCGTACCTATTATAATTACACATTCAGCCTGCAAAATGTTGGCGGCATCCCGCAAAAAGAACTTCATTCCGTGTTCTTCCACCATGGCAATCATCTTGTCCGACAATACTTTTAAATCGTCTCCGGTGACCATAGCTATTTCAATTATATCTACACCTTTTCCCTTCGGAGCGGTACGGGCAGCAGTCATCATCTGCCTTGCCACGTCCAACACATGTTCGTGGCGGCTTGCACGTTCGTTCTGTATCATAATTCTCACTTTTATTAAAAACTGATAGCAAAGATAATGCAAATTGAGTGCAGAACTTTCATGCTTGCATGAAAAAGTTATGCCGAAATGCAGCTTATCTTATTTAAAGATACTGATTTCAGCTAATAATCCACCGTTTTCTCAGAATTCCTTTCTATATTTGCTTTCAAATGGAGACCAGGACTATACTTCAAATAGACAACGCATGCATCGCTTTCGGAGCAGATACACTTTTTTCCGGTTTTTGCTTACAACTGCACGAAGGGGAAATCGCCTGCATTTCCGGACAATCGGGGCGAGGAAAAACCTCCTTGCTGAATGCAGTTTTAGGATTTGTACCCCTCAAAGCAGGGAGCATCACCGTTAACGGCATTTTACTGGAAAAAGGAACTATCGACCAAATTCGCCGGCAAGTGGCATGGATACCGCAAGAACTGGCTCTTCCATCGGAATGGGTGAAGGAAATGGTGCAACTCCCTTTCAATCTGAAAGCTAACCGGGCTACTCCCTTTTCACTAGACAAACTATTTGCCTGTTTCGATGAATTGGGGCTGGAAGAGGAATTGTACGATAAACGTGTGAATGAGATCTCCGGAGGACAACGGCAACGTATCATGATTGCCGTAGCCACCCTGATGCAAAAACCGCTGCTGATTGTGGATGAACCGACTTCCGCACTGGATTCGGACTCTACGGATAAAGTACTTGCTTTCTTCCGGAAACGAATGAGGGAGGGAAGTGCCATCCTCGCCGTCTCTCACGACCAGGGATTTGCGCAAGGATGCAACCAGATGATAACACTGTAACTAAGAGATTAATAAAGTGGGAACTATCGACATATCATATACCAGTTTAGCCATCGGATTGTTGCTATTGCTTATTCCGCTGTTCTACTTGTGGAAGTTCAGGACAGGGCTATTGTGGGTTACCGTGATTGGGATCGCACGGATGATTGTACAACTTTTCTTTATCGGTATCTACCTGAAATACTTGTTTCTGTGGAATAACCCGTGGATCAACTTTCTGTGGGTGATTATTATGATATTCGTTGCCGCACAAACCGCCCTGGCACGCACCCAGCTGAAACGGAAGATACTGTTTATTCCTATCTCCATAGGTTTCTTATTCAGTGTCGTCTGCATCGGCATGTACTTCATTGCCATTGTATTACGATTGGAAAATGTGTTCAGTGCCCAGTATTTTATTCCGATATTCGGTATCCTGATGGGAAACATGCTATCCAGCAATGTCGTTGCGCTGAATGCCTATTACAGCGGATTGAAACGGGAACAGCAATTGTATCGCTATCTGCTTGGCAATGGTGCCACAAGGGCAGAGGCACAGGCGCCTTTTATCAAACAGGCTATCATTAAGTCTTTTAGTCCGTTAATTGCCAATATTGCCGTTATGGGCCTGGTGGCACTGCCCGGCACTATGATCGGACAAATCCTGGGAGGTAGTAGCCCGAATGTCGCCATCAAATATCAGATGATGATTATGGTGATAACCTTCACGGCATCCATGCTTTCGCTAATGATTACCATCTCGCTGGCATCGCGTAAGTCGTTCGATGCCAACGGAAAACTATTGCAGGTAATGGTAGAGAAAAAGGAAAAGAAGAAAAACCGTTAGTGCTCTACTTTTTCAGGAGTATAACGCAACTGCACATACTGTACGCCGGGTTTTATATAAGCACTGTCCATCAATACTTTCCTTACCCGGAACGTCTCAAGACGGCGATTTATATAACTTTTTATATATCCTTTCTGCGGTTTCACATACGAAAGCACTTCTATACGCCCTGCCAAATGGATATTGACTTTGGCTTTCACCGTACGTACCGCCCCCGGCCTCTTTGACGATTGTCCGGGCATTTCCTTATGTTTATCTATCCAAAAGATGGCTGTAGCCTTCGGAGTAGTATCCACAAACTCCTCTTGTGCACCCTCTTCACCGCCATCCTGGGCTTTGGGTGAGGGTTGGCACGAGAAAAGAATGCATAATAAAGCCAAAAACGAGAAAAGTAATGCTTTCATGGTATAGAGTTTTACAATTATCCGAACAAATATATAAAAAAAGAGTAAAACAAACAGTTATTCAGTGCATTTTTACTATATTTGCACCGAAATTTTCTATTCACATAATGAGAATTAAGGAGATAGTAAGCGCCCTTGAACGGTTCGCGCCTCTGCCATTGCAAGACGGATTTGATAATGCCGGCCTGCAAATCGGATTGACAGAAGCGGAAGCAACAGGGGCTTTGTTGTGTCTTGACGTTACTGAAGCCGTGCTGGACGAGGCGATTGCGTTAGGGTACAATCTTGTCATATCCCATCATCCGCTGATATTCAAAGGATATAAATCCATCACGGGCAGGGACTATGTAGAGCGTTGTATCATGAAAGCAATCAAGAATGATATCGTGATCTACTCAGCACATACCAACCTGGATAATGCTCCGGGAGGGGTGAACTTCAAGATTGCCGAGAAAATAGGATTGAGTAATGTACGCGTGCTGGAAGCCAAAGAGAATGCCTTGGTAAAATTGGTGACTTTTGTACCCACGGCACAGGCGGAAGATGTTCGTAAGGCTTTGTTTGCAGCCGGATGCGGTTGCATAGGAAACTACGACGCATGCAGCTACAATGTAGAAGGAGAGGGAACTTTCCGCGCCCAAGAGGGTAGCCACCCGTTCTGTGGAAGCATCGGAGAGTTGCATACGGAAAAGGAGGTGCGGATAGAAACCGTATTGCCTGCCTACAAGAAATCGGAAGTTATCAAAGCTCTACTGAGTGCCCATCCGTATGAGGAACCTGCATTCGACTTATATCCTTTGCAGAATAGCTGGACACAGGCCGGGGCAGGAGTTATCGGCGAACTGGAAACACCGGAAACGGAGTTGGAGTTCCTGAAACGCGTCAAGAAAACCTTTGAAGTGGGCTGCCTGAAGCATAATAAACTGACCGGGCGTGAAATACAGACCGTGGCACTGTGTGGAGGAGCCGGAGCATTCCTGATGCCGCTTGCCATACGCAATGGTGCAGACGTGTTCATCACTGGGGAAATCAAGTATCACGATTACTTCGGACACGATACGGACATTCTGCTGGCAGAGATAGGACACTACGAAAGCGAACAATATACGAAAGAAATATTCTATACAATAATCCGGGAGTTGTTTCCTAACCTTGCGCTGCAACAGTGCAAAGTGAACACCAACCCCATAAAATATTTATAAGTAAAATGGCTAAAGAAGCAAAAAAAGATCCTCAGGAATTGACCGTGGAGCAGAAGTTGAAAGCCCTGTTCCAGTTGCAGACTATGTTGTCTAAGATTGATGAAATCAAGACTTTAAGAGGTGAACTTCCGCTGGAAGTACAGGACTTGGAAGATGAAATCGCCGGTCTGAGCACTCGTATCGACAGAATTAAGGCAGAAGTAGCCGAACTGAAATCCGCCATCGCTACTAAGAGAGTAGAGATTGAAACTTCAAAAGCTTCTATCGCAAAATACAAGGAACAGCAGGAGAATGTACGCAACAACCGTGAGTACGACTTCCTGAGCAAAGAAATCGAATTCCAGACTCTGGAAATGGAGCTTTGTGATAAGAGAATCAAAGAGTTTGCTGCACAGGAACAGGAGAAATCTGCTGAAGCTGCAAAGAGTACAGAAGCGTTGGACGAAAGACAGAAAGACTTGGACGTTAAGAAGAACGAACTGGACGAAATCATCTCTGAAACTAAGCAGGAAGAAGAAAAGCTGAGAGACAAAGCCAAAGAACTTGAAACTAAGATCGAACCGCGCTTGCTCCAATCTTTCAAGCGTATCCGTAAGAACTCTCGCAACGGATTGGGTATCGTATATGTACAACGTGACGCTTGTGGTGGTTGCTTCAACAAAATCCCGCCCCAGAGACAACTGGATATCCGTTCTCGTAAGAAAATCATCGTTTGCGAATATTGCGGACGTATCATGATTGACCCGGAGTTGGCTGGTGTAACCATCGAACACAAGGAAGAAGTAAAGGAAAAGCCAACGAGAAGAAAAAAGACTGCGGAATAATATTCGGCAGTGTATATATAGGAAAGGACGCCCCTG
>NZ_MSHA01000091.1:52206-68734 GCF_001940965.1 Bacteroides sp. Phil13
CAGGGGCGTCCTTTCCTATATATATACACTGTCGAAGTCGTTGAATTAAACTCATTATTGTAGGGGTATGGATTATCTCTTACTTCACTTTATAAGTGCACAGCCGTTTCCTCTCATGAAAATTCTGTTTACCCCAAATGATAGCTTTGTTAACCCCGCACGGTAACTCCATTTACATATCGCGGTAAAGGTCGTTACATGCCGAAGTAAAAGCCGTTACAATAAGGGGTAAAGGTTGTTACATACGGCGGTAAATGCTTTTACATCTTGCAGTAAACTGTCGGTAAATACAGTTAATTGATTATCAACAAACTAACAAAAGCCTATCAGCAATCTTTAATTCATTTCTTCAATTATAGATCACCCACACCAATCCACATCCATCTGTCAGAACCCCATTATAACCTCCCCAATCTTCTCTAAACAAATAGAGCTCCAGGTTGTTATGAACCCTGTATCACAAAAAACAACCTAAACCTATGAAGATTAAAGCTTGGAGCAGCGTGCTGCTCTTATCGTGCCTATGTTCTGCCGTCACGGCACAGAATGGCAACCGTTATCTGGAAAAACCGTTGCCCCGAGGCTGGGGGAATACGGTGGTTCCGAACTCTAAAACGGTCCCTACTTCCGCAGGAACCACTAATTCTACCATGGCATCCGCGAATGACAACTTATTCAGCGGACAAATATTACCGGTAGACGACCAGTGGTGGAAAGCATTCAACGACCCGGTACTGGACTCGCTAATCAGCGTGGCATCCGGCGAAAACTATTCCGTACTTGCAGCTATAGACCGCATGGAACAGGCACGTGCCAGCCTGCGGATGGAACGCAGTAATTTTTTCCCTTCTATTTCTTTAAATGGTGGATGGCTCCGCCAGCAAAGTAGCGGCAACACCACCGAATTGCCCCAATCCATCACACATTATTATGATGCATCGCTCAATGCCAGTTGGGAACTGGATATATTCGGAAGCATCCGGCAACGGGTAAAGGCGCAACGGGAAACATTCCAAGCCAGCCGTGAAGAGTACATCTCCGTACAGGTATCCCTCTGTGCACAAGTAGCTTCTGCCTACATCAACCTGCGGGAACTGCAACAGGAATTGCAAGTAGTGATGCACAACTGCCGGACTCAGGAGGAAGTACTCAATATAACCGAAGTACGCTACAACACGGGACTTGTATCGAAACTGGATGTAGCACAGGCTAAATCAGTGTATTTCAGCACAAAAGCATCTGTTCCGCAACTGGAATCCGGAATCAACCAATACATCAACTCGCTGGCTATTCTGTTGGGAACTTATCCGCAGGAAATACGCCCCACATTGGAAAGAATCGGGAAATTGCCCGACTACATGGAACCTGTTGGAGTAGGATTACCCGCCGATTTATTGCTCCGTCGTCCCGATGTGCGCCAAGCCGAAAGACTGGTTAATGCACAAGCCGCACTATTGGGAGCCAGCAAAAGCGACTGGCTGCCACAAGTATTCCTGAAAGGATCTGTAGGATATGCCGCTCGTGATCTGAAAGACCTGACCCGACGGAAAAGTATGACATTTGAAATTGCCCCAACCCTCAGTTGGACACTCTTCAGCGGAACAAAACTGGTGAATGCCACCAAACAGGCACGTGCACAACTGGACGAAGCAGTGCATAACTTCAACGAAACCGTGCTCACCGCTGTGCAGGAAACGGATAATGCAATGAATAATTACCGGAATTCCATCAAGCAGATTGTCGCCCTCCGGGAAGTACGAAATCAGGGACAAGAGACACTGAAACTCTCCCTGGAGCTTTATAAACAGGGACTTAGCCCTTTCCAGAATGTACTGGATGCACTCCGTTCGCTACTGACGTACGAAAACCAGTTGACGCAGGCGGAGGGTAGCTCACTGCTATATCTGGTGTCATTGTACCAGGCACTGGGAGGAGGATATACAGAGAACTGAGTAATAATTCCTAAACCATAACCATATATGAAAAATGAAATGTACATCATCCTCACGCTGATTCCGTTGCTGGCGGGATGTGGGGACAAAAAAGAAGCAGCGCGTGGAACGATGCCCGTTCCGGAGATAAGCGTAGCCAGCCCGGTGGTGAAAGACATCACACTGACTAAAGAGTATCCGGGCTATCTGAGTTCGGAAAAGACCGTCGACCTGGTGGCACGGGTGAACGGGACCCTGCAAACCATCGCCTATACTCCGGGAAGCAGAGTTCGGAAAGGACAGGTGTTGTTCGTCATCGAACCTACTATTTACCAGGACAATGTAGAACAGGCGAAAGCGGAACTGAACACCGCCCGAGCCAATCTGGAATATGCCCAGAACAACTATGCCCGTATGCTGGAAGCTGTGAAAAGCGATGCTGTAAGCCAGATACAGGTGTTACAGTCGAAATCAAATGTTGCCACTTCACAAGCGGCAGTCAGCAACGCCGAAGCTGCACTGAATACGGCACGCACAAATCTGGGCTACTGCACAGTCCGGGCGCCGTTTGATGGGACTGTCAGCCGGAATCAAGTAGATGTGGGCAGTTATGTAGGGGGAAGTCTGCAACCTGTCACCCTTGCCACGATCTATAAAGATGACCTGCTATACACATACTTCAATATCACTGATAACCAGTGGCTTGCCATGCTGATGCAACAAGGAACCGCACAACAGAAAGATACACTGCCCCGGCAAATCACTGTTAACCTGGGGGAAGACGGCATACAACCATATCCTGCCACACTCGATTACTTCGCACCCAATGTAGACCTGAGCACCGGAACTCTGAATCTGCGTGCCCGCCTGGACAACCCGAAAGGTTTACTGAAAAGCGGACTTTATGTCAGCATCACCTTGCCATACGGCAAAGAATCGCAGGCAATACTGATACCGGACGCGTCCATCGGTACCGATCAATTGGGAAAATATGTGTATGTAGTGAACGATTCCGATATGGTGCGCTATCGCCACATCGAGGTGGGACAATTGATAGACGACAGTCTGCGGCAAATAACCGGCGGACTCTCGCCACAGGAACGCTACGTCACCCGGGCACTTATGAAAGTACGGGAAGGGATGAAAGTGAAGCCCACCAGCAAATAACCAATCGTAAATAACTAAATACTAAGCTCATGTTCTCAAAATTCTTCATAAACCGTCCTATCTTTGCTACCGTGCTTGCGCTGCTGATCGTGGTGGCGGGACTGGTCACACTGGGCATACTCCCCATTGCGCAGTATCCGGACATTACGCCGCCTACCGTTCAGGTCAGCGCCGTCTATCCGGGTGCCAACGCGCAGACAGTAGCCCAAACCGTGGGTATACCCATCGAGCAGCAAGTAAACGGAGTGGAAGGCATGCTTTATATGTCCTCCAATTCCTCCTCATCGGGTGCCTACTCGCTTACCATTACTTTTGCCGTCGGAACAGATATCGACATGGCAACCGTACAAGTCCAAAACCGTGTCAGCGTAGCACAGGCTTCATTGCCAACCCCGGTAGTGGTACAGGGAGTAACCGTTCAAAAGCAGTCGTCGAACATTGTGATGTTCCTCACCATGACTTCCGAAAACAAGGAATATGACGGACTATACCTCAGCAACTACGCCACCCTGAACCTTACCGACCAGTTGACACGCGTGCCGGGCGTAGGCGCTGTCAATGTGATGGGAGCGGGAGACTACTCCATGCGTATCTGGCTGGACCCGGCAGCACTGCGTATCCGTAATCTTTCGGCAGCCGATGTTTACCAGGCCATTCAATCACAAAATGTAGAAGTCAGTGCCGGAGCTGTGGGACAACCTCTGCCGGGAAATCCAACTCCGGGTAACACCAACATTGGCAATGTCTCTTCCGGCAGCAATGCCCCTGCCTATCAATACAGTCTGACAGTGAAAGGGCGACTTTCGTCTCCCGAAGAGTTCGGCAATATCATCTTGCGAACAGAAGCGGGCGGGAGAGTGCTTCGCCTCCGTGATGTGGCTCACATCGACCTTGGCTCCGCATCCTATAGTGTCGTATCCCGACTGAACGGGCAACCTACCGCCGCCATTGCCATCTATCAACAACCGGGTTCCAATTCGCTGGATGTATCCAAAGGTGTGAAAGAGAAGATGCAGGAACTGTCAGAATCGTTCCCCAGCGGCATCCATTACAGTGTAACCCTGGATACGACGGACGTCATCCACGCTTCAGTAGACGAAGTGCTGGTAACTTTCTTGGAAACAACCCTGCTTGTGGTACTTGTCATCTTCCTTTTCCTACAGAATTGGCGGGCGGTTATCATTCCGTGTATCACCATTCCCGTATCACTTATCGGTACTCTGGCAGTGATGGCGCTCTTCGGATTCTCCATCAATACACTGACGCTGTTCGGACTGATACTTGCCGTGGCCATTGTGGTGGATGACGCCATTGTGGTAGTAGAAAACTCCACGCGCTTGCTTGATACGGGACAGTACAGTGCCCGGCAGGCGGTCATTCAGGCGATGGGAGAGATCACCGGTCCGATTGTGGGCGTAGTGCTGGTATTGCTTGCCGTATTTATTCCGACAATGCTCGTCAGCGGTATCTCCGGACAGCTTTATAAACAGTTTGCGCTGACTATTGCTGCCAGCACCGTGCTAAGCGGTTTCAACTCGCTGACACTGACTCCTGCATTGTGTGCCTTGATATTACAGCCTACAAAACCTGCACAGTCGCCACTTTTCCGGGGCTTCAACTTTGTGTACGACAAGACTCAAGGGATATATGATAAAACCGTGGGTTGGTTGCTCCGGCGTCCTGCTGCTGCACTGTTGTCTTATGCCGGATTTACGGCACTCGCCGTGATCCTGTTTATGAAGTGGCCCAGTACCTTTATTCCCGAAGAAGATGACGGGTATTTCCTTGCCGTGGTGCAATTGCCGCCTGCTTCAAGTCTGGAACGTACAGAAGCTGTCGGACGTGAGATCAATGAAATCCTCAACAGCTATCCCGAAGTGAAAAATTATATCGGCATATCCGGCTTCTCTGTCATGGGGGGCGGGGAACAGAGTAATTCCGGCACCTATTTCGTTATCTTGAAGAACTGGGACGAGCGTAAAGGAAAGGAACATACGGCCCAGTCTGTAGTAAATCGTTTCAATGCGCAGGCGTATGGAATTCAGGAAGCAGAAGTTTTTGCCATGGTGCCCCCTGCCATTCCCGGACTCGGTGCTACGGGCGGTCTACAGCTACAAGTGGAGGATCGTAACAACCTCGGCGCCACAGAAATGCAGCATGCTGTAGAGACGCTGATGGCAACCTACCACACCAAACCTGCATTGGCATCCGTCAGCAGTCAGTACCAGGCTAATGTACCCCAGTATTTCCTGAACATTGATCGGGATAAAGTACAATTGATGGGTATTCCGCTGAACAGCGTCTTCACTTCTTTGGGTTACTACATGGGAGCTGCTTATGTGAACGATTTCGTTGAGTTCGGCCGTATTTATCAGGTAAAACTCGGTGCACGGGATCGTGCCCAACGGATCATTGACGATGTACTGAAGTTGAGTGTACAGAATGCATCGGGAGAGATGGTACCATTTTCAGCCTTTATGCGGGTGGAGGAACAGTTGGGAATGGACCAGATCAACCGTTACAATATGTATTCCACTGCCTCCGTCACTTGCAACGTAGCCCCGGGAAGCAGTTCTGGAGAGGCGATACAGCAAATGGAGGCACTCTTTAAGGAGCAACTGGGCGATGAATTTGGTTATGAATGGACGTCAGTAGCTTATCAGGAAACGCAGGCAGGCACAACGACAACCGTTGTGTTTGTAATGGCGTTACTCGTTGCCTTCCTGGTACTTGCAGCACAGTACGAGAGTTGGACGAGCCCGGTAGCTGCGGTCATCGGACTTCCGGTAGCATTGTTGGGAGCGATGATTGGCTGTCTCATTATGGGAACACCTGTCAGCATCTATACACAAATCGGCATTATCCTGCTTGTGGCACTGTCGGCAAAAAATGGTATTCTGATTGTAGAGTTCGCCCGCGATTTCCGTGCGCAAGGCAACTCCATTCGTGATGCGGCATTCCAGGCAGGGCATATCCGCTTGCGGCCTATCCTGATGACATCCCTGGCATTTGTATTCGGTGTGATGCCATTGCTGTTTGCTACGGGTGCAGGAGCGGAAAGCCGTATTGCACTGGGAGCTGCTGTCGTGTTTGGTATGGCACTGAATACACTGCTTGCCACAGTTTATATTCCTAATTTCTATGAGTTGATGCAGAAGATACAGGAAAAATTAGAAAAGAAGCAGATAGAAGAAAAGACTGAGAAGGTTTAGATCCTGATTAGTCTCATTGAAAAGGGCTACACCCTTTGCCTCAGATGGCTACACCATATCCCCCAAAGGGTGTAGCCATCCGGGGTAAAGGGTGTAGCCCTTTTTAATGGATATTATAACGTCTGATAATCAGGAATATCCGGAAGAAAAGTATAGCTATTCCGCTCGTAATCCATCCGGCAGCAATAGTGTTGCATTCCATTACTCACTACCAAGTAATCTACTTTCAGCACCATATTGTAGCGCGTAATCTGATTGAACACCGCTTGCGTAATCTCTATGTCCGGCGCTTTATACTCCACAATCATCCGTGCCGTGAGGTCACGACGGTAAAGCACTGTGTCACAACGTTTCTTCGTTCCGTTGAGCTGTACCTGTACCTCGTTCGCCATCAATGTCTGCGGATATCCTTTATGGTTCAGCAGAAAATGTACGAAATGCTGGCGTACCCATTCTTCGGGCGTCAGTGCTACAAATCGGCGCCGTATCACGTCGAAAATAGCAGGTTTCCCTTCACGGTTCACGACTTTAGCATCAAATACAGGTAAGTTTAACGATAACATATTGATATGTGATAAGTGATTAACAAATTTCCGAATTCTACTTTTTTATTGTACTTTTGTGAGTTAAATAATCGCTCCCTGAAAGTATTTAGGGAACAAATTTAATGAAATCTTATGAAAACAAAGCAAGAAATCGTAGCTAACTGGCTGCCTCGTTACACAAAACGTAAGCTTGAGGACTTTGGAGAGTATATTCTGTTGACTAACTTCAACAAGTATGTGGATATTTTTGCGGAGAAGTTCAATGTGCCCGTTCTTGGTAAAGACGCTAATATGACGTCTGCTTCAGCAGAAGGCATGACCATTATCAACTTTGGTATGGGAAGCCCTAACGCTGCAATTATCATGGATTTACTAAGTGCTATACAGCCCAAAGCCTGCCTGTTCCTAGGCAAGTGCGGTGGCATCGATAAGAAAAACAGAATAGGGGATCTCATCCTTCCTATTGCCGCCATCCGTGGCGAGGGAACTTCCAATGACTACTTCCCGCCCGAAGTACCTGCGCTACCGGCATTTATGTTGCAGCGTGCCGTTTCTTCATCCATCCGCGACCATGCCCGCGACTATTGGACAGGTACCGTATACACTACCAACCGCCGCATTTGGGAGCATGACGAAGAATTCAAGGAATATCTGAAGAAAACCCGTGCCATGGCCGTCGATATGGAAACAGCGACTCTCTTCAGCTGCGGTTTTGCCAATCACATCCCTACCGGAGCCATCTTATTGGTTTCTGACCAGCCGATGATCCCTGAAGGAGTAAAAACCGATAAAAGTGATAATCTGGTTACCCAAAACTACGTAACCGAGCACGTTGAAATCGGCATCGCATCCCTGCGTATGATTATCGACGAGAAGAAAACCGTAAAACATCTGAAATTCGACTGGTAAAAACGAATATGGCAAAACAGGAAATCACGTGTGATGACATCTTAAAGGAACTGAGAGCGAAGCAATACCGTCCCGTCTATTATCTCATGGGCGAGGAACCCTATTACATCGATCTCATTTCCGACTATATAACAGACAATATTCTGACCGAAACGGAAAAGGAGTTCAACCTGACCGTTGTATACGGGGCAGATGTGGATATAGCTACTGTTATTAATGCCGCCAAGCGCTATCCGATGATGTCCGAGCATCAGGTGGTGGTGGTAAAGGAAGCGCAGAATATCCGTAATATGGAGGAGCTTTCTTATTACCTCCAAAAACCGCTGCTTTCTACCATATTAGTAATATGCCATAAACATGGCGTACTGGATCGAAGAAAGAAGCTGGCTGCCGAAATCGAAAAGACTGGTGTCCTGTTTGAATCTAAAAAAGTGAAGGATGCGCAACTGCCTGCATTCATCACTTCTTATATGAAACGCAAAGGTATTGACGTGGAACCTAAAGCCACTGCCATGCTGGCCGATTTCGTTGGCGCCGACCTCAGTCGCCTCACAGGAGAGCTGGAAAAACTGATCATTACACTTCCAAAAGGTCATACACGCGTTACCCCCGAACAGATAGAGAAGAACATTGGTATCAGTAAGGATTATAACAACTTCGAATTACGCAGTGCCCTCGTTGAAAAGGATGTCCTGAAAGCTAATAAGATAATAAAATATTTTGAAGAAAATCCGAAAACAAACCCTATTCAAATGACTTTATCTTTACTTTTTGGATTCTTTTCTAACTTGATGTTGGCCTATTATGCCCCTGAAAAATCGGAGCAAGGCATAGCCAACATGTTGGGACTACGCACCCCTTGGCAGGCCAAAGACTATCTTGCAGCTATGCGTCGATATAATGGAGTAAAGACCATGCAAATTATCGGAGAAATACGATATGCAGATGCAAAATCTAAAGGAGTGGGAAATCCATCTTTAAGTGACGGGGATATTCTTCGCGAACTGGTCTTCAAAATCCTGCATTAACAGCTTTTTTCTTCTATACACTCTTCATTAAACAAGAAATTTAGCTTTTCCTTCCCCCCTTCCACCGTTCCCAAACGTACTGTTCATAGGTAATAGAGTGTGGAAGGGTATCTGAAATACATACAACGCATTCGCAGAGACAGATGGTCTATATACAGTGAACAGACCATTTATCTGATATAAACACATGGTCTATTTGCATTAAATAAACCATGTGTTTATATATAATATATTCTCCTGTCCCGAGCAAAGCAGGCATATTTTTATAGGAAAACAATATACTTTTTCTAAGAAAAAGGAAAATTATATTTAGAAAGTGGTCAACAGATCAATGGAAATAGATCATCTATTTCTTATTTTAGAAGAGATTATACTTGTTAACTATATCAGCAATAATAGAGAAAGAAAATGCTATTTTCACTATCATTATGTCATTTCTCACTTAAGAAAGGGTTATTTTTCTAGAATGAGAGAATTTTAGAACTAAAAATCAGGGTATAATATACTGTATTACAACCAAATACACTTCAAATAAGCTCCTGAGAATTAAGAAATTCCAAGTTCCCGATCATTTATACAGAAATAAAGCAAGGATTTACAATTACGAAGACTTTAGAACATATCAATTGAACTCTCCTTATTTTAGTGTAACAAATTCTTTCTGTAATATCGAATCTATCATCAAGAATAAATGCAATTAGAAAAGGAAATAGTTGCTATTTCAACTATGAAATATTAAAAACGTAATATCACTATGTTTACAATTGAATATATAACAATTATACATATAACAAACGTAATCAAAAGTTATAATACACAATTGTAATAAGACTGTTTTTAATGAAGTAATGGTAAAATAACAAAGGTAATAGGATAGGGGTTAACGAGGAATAAAACAACAATCAAATCACTAATAATCAATACAAATATAGCCATTTATATGATCTATCAGTTCATAAATAGAGAAATCAATGAGAAAACAATTGTAATATGGGATATACCACAGAAAGAACTTAAACTTATATACATAATAACCAATAATATACATGGTTTTATTAAAGTAAAAATATGGGCTTAAAATCTAGGTAATATATATCATCACATTTGTATATATAACATTTGAAATAATAAACACACAATTGTAATATAAGAAAATTCACACTTTTAATTTGCTTTTGTAACTTCATTTCTTTACTTTTGTAAACCAAAAGAGAATCAATACAATTGTAAACATCACCTATATCGCAACAGTTATGAGCATAAAAGATAGGTTCAAAATGATCATGGATCGGGAAAAATTAACCGCAGGCGCATTTGCCGAAAGTATTGGTGTAGCTCAAGCTACCATCTCACATATTTTAGGTCCGCGTAATAAATATCCAAGTACAGAAGTTATTCTTCGTCTACATCAAAGATATAATGATATCAATTTAGAATGGCTACTTACCGGGCAAGGTGAAATGAGTAATACGTCTTCCGATTCTGACCCTTCTATCGAGAGTGGATTCGACTATCCATTATTCGCCGAGAATTCCGTAAATCCGTCCAAAGAGACAGGTTCGGCCGAAAATCGCAAGGAAATCGCATTAGAAACGCCTGTAAATGCCACTAAAGAGATTGTAAAACAGGAGATTATCTATAAAGAAAGGCCTCCCAGAAAAATCACTGAAATAAGAATTTTCTTCGACGATAATACGTACGAGACGTTTAAACCCGAAAAGTAAGGCTCATAAACGACTATTTGCACAATTTCCCGTATCTTTGGATAAGATAAGCATCTCAGCAGAACTTTTTCATGCAAGCATGAAAGTTCTGCATTCGATTTGCATTATCTTTGTACCCTGAAGATAAAATTCACCTCTTTATATAGGATAATGAAAAAATACATTTTAGATTTGACAGTGACTGAGAACGTCCGACTGCACGCTAATTATGTGCTATTAAAACTGACGTCTCCGTCTCCGCTTCCGGAAATGTTTCCGGGACAATTTGCGGAAATACGTGTGGACGGATCTCCAACTACTTTCTTGCGCCGCCCCATTTCCATTAATTATGTAGATAGACAACGCAATGAAGTGTGGTTTCTGATCCAACTGATTGGAGACGGAACCAGGCAATTAGGCGAAGCAAAAGCCGGAGACACGGTCAACGTAGTACTTCCTTTGGGAAATGGCTTCACAATGCCTGAAAAGGCTTCTGATAAGCTTCTGTTAGTAGGTGGAGGTGTTGGTACAGCTCCCATGCTTTATCTGGGCGAGCAATTAGCTAAAAACGGCAGTAAACCGACGTTCCTTCTGGGAGCAAGAAGTGATAAGGACTTGCTGCAACTGGAGCAGTTTGCAGCTTATGGTGATGTATATACGACTACCGAGGACGGCAGTCATGGCGAAAAGGGATATGTGACACAACATTCCATATTGAATAAGGTGCAATTCGAGCAGATTTACACTTGTGGCCCTAAGCCTATGATGATGGCGGTGGCTAAATATGCCAAAAGTAAAGATATAGCTTGTGAAGTATCATTGGAAAATACAATGGCTTGTGGTATAGGTGCTTGCCTCTGTTGCGTAGAAAATACAACGGAAGGGCATTTATGTGTATGTAAAGAAGGTCCGGTTTTTAATATAAACAAACTATTATGGCAGATTTAAGTGTAAACATTGGAGAATTACAAATGAATAATCCGGTGATGACGGCTTCCGGTACATTTGGGTATGGTGAAGAGTTTGCCGATTTCATTGATATTACGCGAATAGGTGGTATAATTGTAAAGGGTACGACTCTTCACAAACGTGAAGGTAACCCATATCCGCGTATGGCGGAAACTCCGTCAGGTATGTTAAACGCTGTGGGACTGCAAAATAAGGGAGTAAATTACTTTATTGAACAGATATATCCGCGTATTAAGGACATTGAAACTAATATGATTGTAAATGTTTCGGGTTCTGCCATAGAAGATTATGTAAAAACAGCAGAAGCCATTAACGAACTTGACAAAATTCCTGCCATTGAATTGAACATCTCTTGTCCCAATGTAAAGCAAGGTGGAATGGCTTTTGGTATCACTGCAAAAGGAGCCGAAGAAGTGGTGAAAGCTGTGCGCGCAGCTTACAAAAAGACACTTATCGTAAAGCTGTCTCCTAACGTGACAAGCATCGCTGAAATAGCCCGTGCAGTAGAAAATGGCGGCGCAGACAGCGTTTCATTAATTAATACACTGCTTGGAATGGCTATAGACGCGGAACGCAGGCGTCCTATACTCTCCACTGTAACAGGTGGTATGTCCGGTGCAGCAGTAAAACCAATCGCACTCCGCATGGTATGGCAAGTTGCCCAGGCGGTAAAAATACCTGTCATTGGTTTAGGAGGTATCATGAACTGGAAAGACGCTGTGGAATTTATGCTTGCCGGAGCTTCAGCCATCCAAATCGGTACGGCAAATTTCATCGATCCGGCAGTTACTATTAAAGTAGCGGAAGGTATAAACGACTATCTCGATAGACACGGATATAAGTCCGTGAAAGAAATTATCGGTGCGCTTGAGGTATAACCAATAACAAGTGAATATCATTCGCACCTATTTTACATAAAAAAGGACATTCATAGCGAATGTCCTTTTTCTATTTTTATACAACTGATTTATTCCTCTCCCAGCAAATCCGGGCGGAGTCTGCGCGTCCGTTCCAAAGACTGTTGCAACTCCCATTCTTTAATCTTAGCCTCATGCCCGGACAATAAAATTTCCGGAACTTTCCAACCATTGTAATCGGCAGGTCTTGTATAAACCGGAGCAGCCAAAAGATTATCCTGGAACGAGTCGGATAACGCTGATTGCTCATCGGAAATAACACCGGGGATGATGCGGACAATAGCATCCGCCATCACTGCTGCCGCCAGCTCTCCACCGGTCAGCACATAGTCCCCAATACTGATTTCTTTAGTGATCAGATGCTCGCGAATACGATAATCGATACCTTTAAAATGCCCGCAAAGGATAATAAGGTTCTGGGTAAGTGAAAGTGTATTGGCCATTGGCTGATTGAACTGCTCACCATCAGGAGTCGTAAAAATGACTTCATCATACTCCCGTTCTGCCTTCAAGGCATTGATACAGCGCTCTATAGGCTCTATTTTCATCACCATTCCGGCAAAACCGCCAAAAGGATAATCATCCACCCGTCGATATTTATCTTCAGTATAATCACGTAAATTATGAATATGTATTTCTGCAAGCCCTTTATTCTGAGCACGTTTCATAATGGAGCAATTGAAAAAGCCTTCAATCATCTCCGGTAGAACTGTTATTATATCAATGCGCATATTAATTTTAATTTTCTGCAAAAGTACAAATATTAGAGGAGAAACCTGTATTTTTGCGTTCAAACAATCTGAAATAGCTATGACTGCAAAAGAAAAGATAGATCAGCTCCGTGCCGAACTGCATCGGCACAACTACAATTATTACGTGTTGAATGCTCCCGAAATCTCCGACAAAGAGTTCGACGACATGATGCGGGAATTGCAGGAGATGGAGCGAGAACATCCTGAATATCAGGACGAAACTTCGCCAACCATGCGCGTAGGAAGCGATTTGAATAAGAATTTCACGCAAGTGACACACAAATATCCAATGCTTTCGTTGGGTAATACCTATTCTGAAGGTGAGGTATCTGACTTTTATGATCGCACTCAAAAAGCCCTGAACGAAGATTTTGAAATCTGTGCCGAACTTAAATATGACGGTACTTCCATCTCGCTGACATACGAAAACGGCAAATTAATACGTGCTGTAACCCGTGGTGACGGTGAAAAAGGCGATGATGTAACAGATAATGTGAAGACAATCCGTACTATCCCCCTTGTTTTGCATGGTGATTATCCCCAATTATTTGAGATCAGAGGGGAAATACTAATGCCGTGGGAAGTCTTTGAGGAACTAAACCGCGAAAAAGAGGCACGCGAAGAACCTCTTTTCGCTAATCCGCGTAATGCTGCATCAGGCACTTTGAAATTACAAAACTCTGCTATAGTTGCTTCCCGCAAACTGGATGCCTACCTTTATTATTTATTAGGAGAAGAACTTCCTTGCGACGGACATTATGAAAACCTGCAGAAAGCTGCACAATGGGGATTCAAAATCTCCGACCATATGAAGAAGTGCCACAGCCTGCAGGAAGTGTTCGATTACATCCATTATTGGGATACAGAACGGAAGAATTTACCTGTAGCCACGGATGGCATTGTTTTGAAAGTTAATAGCCTGAAACAACAGAAAAACCTCGGTTTCACCGCAAAATCTCCTCGTTGGGCCATCGCATACAAGTTCCAGGCAGAGCGTGCATTGACCCGCTTAAACAAGGTGACTTACCAGGTGGGAAGAACCGGAGCAGTAACCCCTGTTGCCAACCTGGATCCGGTACAATTATCGGGTACAATCGTAAAACGTGCCTCTCTGCATAATGCAGATATCATTGAAGGGCTCGACTTGCATGTCGGCGATATGGTTTATGTAGAAAAAGGCGGTGAAATCATACCCAAAATTACCGGAGTAGATAAAGATGCCCGGAGTATGATGGTAGGTGAAAAAGTGAAGTTCATCACTCATTGCCCTGAATGTGGCAGCAAATTAATCCGTTACGAGGGAGAAGCTGCGCATTATTGCCCCAACGAAACGGCTTGTCCGCCTCAGATAAAAGGAAAGATCGAGCATTTCATCAGCCGGAAGGCTATGAACATTGACGGATTAGGCCCGGAAACTGTGGATATGTTCTACCGATTAGGACTCATTAAGGATACGACAGATCTGTACAAGCTGACTGTAGACGATATCAAGAATCTGGACCGTATGGGAGATAAGTCGGCGGAAAATATCGTCAAGGGTATTGCCCAAAGTAGGGAAGTGCCTTTTGAGCGAGCATTGTTCGCCCTAGGTATCCGCTTTGTCGGTGAAACTGTAGCAAAGAAAATAGCTAAGTCCTTCACTGACATAGAAGAACTGGAAAATGCAGATCTTGAAAGATTGATAAATATCGATGAGATCGGTGAGAAAATAGCGCAAAGTATCATTTCCTACTTCGCTAATCCTCTGAATAGAGAATTAATAGAGCGACTGAAAATTGCCGGATTACAGTTTAGCCGAAAGGAAGAAGACCTGAGCGGCTATACCGATAAACTTGTCGGACAGTCTATTGTAATCAGCGGCGTGTTTACCCATCACTCCAGAGACGAATATAAAGATTTGATAGAGAAGAATGGAGGAAAAAATGTAGGTAGCATTTCTGCCAAGACCAGTTTTATCCTGGCAGGAGAAAATATGGGACCCGCTAAATTAGAAAAAGCGCAAAAGTTGGGTGTACAGATAATGAGCGAAGATGAGTTTTTAGCGCTCATTTCGTAACATTTTTCCAGTGAAATCTTTTTTATAGCTTATATTTGCTGTAGAAATCGAAAATATTCGTACTTTTGCGAGTCATTTAATTAGAGATTACTTAAATTTCACTCATGATACAGACTAAATTGAAAGGAATGGGGGTAGCGCTGATTACTCCTTTTAAAGAGGATGAAAGCGTTGATTACGATGCATTGATACGTTTGGTGGACTATCAACTTCAAAACAATACTGATTTTTTTTGTGTGCTGGGCACCACAGCAGAAACTCCGACACTGACGGAAGAAGAAAAAAAGAAAATCAAGAAAATGGTCATCGAACGCGTAAATGGTCGGATACCTATCCTGCTCGGTGTTGGTGGAAATAATACGCGTGCCATTGTGAATACGCTTCAAAACGACGATTTTACCGGAGTAGATGCCATTCTGTCTGTTGTTCCCTATTATAATAAACCTTCTCAGGAAGGTATTTATCAACATTATAAAGCAATTGCAGAGGCTACAGAGCTTCCAATTGTACTCTATAATGTCCCCGGCCGTACCGGTGTAAATATGAAAGCAGAAACCACGCTGCGCATTGCCCGTGACTTCAAAAATGTTATTGCTATCAAAGAAGCCTCCGGTGACATCACTCAAATGGATGATATCATCAAGAATAAACCAGCTAATTTTGACGTTATTTCGGGAGATGATGGTATTACCTTCCCTTTGATTACCTTGGGAGCTGTTGGTATCATATCAGTCATCGGAAATGCATTTCCACGCGAATTTAGCCGCATGGTAAGACTGGCATTGCGAGGAGATTATGCAAATGCATTGACTATCCACCATAAATTTGCCGAGTTATTCAAGCTTCTTTTTGTGGATGGCAATCCGGCAGGCGTAAAAGCAATGTTGAACGTTATGGGAATGATTGAGAATAAACTTCGCCTCCCACTTGTGCCTACCAGGATTACTACTTTTGAAGCCATGCGGAAGATTTTGGATGAGTTAAACATTAAGTGCTAAAAAAACAAAGATACTTCTTTGTAAAACATCCCCTGAGATAGATTATTTCATCTCAGGGGATGTTTTCTTTCGCCTCACAAGCTGATTTTTACTGTCTCATGAGACGGATGTATTCATCTCAGGAAAGAAATTAATACTTATATCTGCACAAGCACACAGTTATATCTGTATCAACTCACACACATATTTGCATGAGTCTACACAGATATAACTGTTACCCTACGGTGTATAACAAAAAACCTCTGCAAATTACTTTGCAGAGGTTTTTTGTGATCGCGACAGGATTCAAACCTGTAACCGGCTGATCCGTAGTCAGCTACTCTATTCAGTTGAGCTACGCG
>NZ_MSHA01000091.1:68794-80276 GCF_001940965.1 Bacteroides sp. Phil13
TTTAACGGGTGCAAAGATACGGACTTTTTCTGAAACTGCAAGCATTCTACAAACTTTTTTTGAAGAAAATTATTCGATGAAACGGTAATTAAACAGTTGCCAGCCGATACTCAGCCCCACATTCCACTCCCTTCTCGGTGAGCTATAATGATTTACATAAGCAGAGATCGCTCCAAAAGGTAATTGGCAAATAACAGAAACTTCTCCCATATATTCTACCTTTGAGAAAGCTTTTCCATAAAATGCTTTGTTTTGCGTATTCTTCTCGATAGGAAAAATAGGCATAAATCCATAAAATTCTCCTCTCAGATGAAACATATCATTGAAAATAAACATAGGCTTGATACCGGCAGCCAGAAACTGATTGGCGCGGAAAGCCTCATTATACATCAGCTTACTATGCGGAGTCGGCGAAAATTCTGCAGCCTGCATCATTGTCGCCGTAAAATTCTCCGAGAAGTTTCTCGATGAATACAGCGCTTCCGCCATCCATCCCAAAACAAATTTAGGCGCCATACTATGATATGCTTCTTTCATATAAGAAATCTGTAACCATGATTGCCGTTCCTGTGTAACAGGCTGTTCTGTCGGATTTCCAGGCTTATATCTTTCTTTTCCCGTAAAAATCTGAGCTATTAATTTCTCGTTATATCCTTTTGTAGCGTATTGACGAGAATTCAGTGTACTTCCATAAAAACTAATAGAACCGCCTATAAGCCTGTATAAGCTCCTGTCCGAACGGTCTTCTTCAAAGTTTATCACACTGGATTGAAAATAGTTATCTTGCAATTTCCCAATACCAAAGCCAAATTCAGCCCGTTTATTCGCTAAGAACGGTAAAGCGATAATCAACTTCAGAAATCGTTCATCCTTTGAATTAAAGGAAGGTTTATCGTTTTTAGAGAACAGTTTCTCCTTCTTGTAATAATCAAAAGTACTGATAGACGCAATAAGCCGATATGAAGTAGGAATATGAGTAGGCAAGTCTATACGCGCCATCAGTTGGGCATTATTATAAACTTTACCCAATTGGCCATCAAACGTAAACTCTTTGGCATAATAATTTAAGTTCTGATAGCCCAATCCCAGATATATCTGATTGGAACTCGTCGTAGACACACTACCCCCCAAGCGGACAGAGAAATTATCCTCCATCTTTACTTTCAGATGCAAATCGTACATATCGGTTTCCTCATTGAATACCGCCTTCGGAATGATTTCCGATATCATGTTATCCGCAAGTAAACGGAAATATCCACGCTTCAGATCTTCGTAGGTGAATGGTTCATCTTCTTCATCATGAAATTCCTTCTGAATATAAGCCTGTTGCTGGGGGTTAGCTCCATCAATATAAATTTTCTGAAAATAGAGCTGCGGCAGATTACTGCGATAAACCAAACGGCGTAAACGCACATTATCTGCATTCACCCTACGATGAATACGCCCCTTTATAGAATCCATCAGGCTAAGAGTGCGATTGTAACCTATATCATGGAGTTCCTGAAGACGGTCGAAATCAAGTAAGTTCACATCATCATACTTGAATGTCATGAGGATGCCGACAGAATCCGGAATAGAATAGTCCGTCTTCTGCATCACCATGTTCTCAATCTGACTCATAAGGTCATTTTCTTTAGGCTTAGATGGATTGGCAGCCACCACACTACCAATGATAATATCCGGATGGAAATCATCCCGCATTACATCCGTTGGAAAGTTATTGTAAATACCACCATCATAAGCCAGCACGCTATCTATCTCAATAGGCTTAAAAACAAACGGGAAACTCATAGAAGCACGGACAGCATCTCCCAGGTCACCTTTCCCTAACACTATTTGCCGTTTATTGTATACATCAGAAGCGATACAGCGGAAAGGAACAAACAGCCTATCAAAATCACCGTCACAAGCAGCCGTAGCACGGGCAAACAGCTCCACAAACACCAGATTCATCTGAATGGGGTTAACCATACTGGTCGGTAATTGCGGTTTGACATTCAAGGAATCCTTAAAATCAAAACGGATATTAAAAAACTCCGGTGTGGGAATACTTTTCTTGAAATAATAGGCATATTTAGGTTCTACTTTTCCCGAATACCAGCGTTTAAAGTCTTCTGAACGCAGCAAAGCCTCCATATCATCGGGAGAGTATCCCATGGCATACAACGAGCCGATAATGGCTCCCATGGATGTACCGGTAATATAATCGATAGGGATATTGTTTTCTTCCAAAGCCCGAATGATGCCGATATGCGTCATACCTTTCGCACCACCACCACTCAATACAAGTCCAACTTTTTGGGCATGCAACATGGGCAGCAACAAGAAACAAAACGATAAAAGCAAAAGAATTCTTTTCATACTTCAAAGTTCCGAGCTGAAAATATATTATTATCAAAGCTCAAATATATGCAATTGTTTCGAAATTGGACGTATCCAACGCTAAAAAACAAGCGTTCCCACACAAAATATACGAAAAAAGGAGCATTACAACTCTTATAAAAGTTGCAATGCTCCCAGCATATAGATTGTGAATAAAGGGCGTATTTAGATTAGCTCGATGCTTCTCTTCACAAAGTTATTCAAAGCTTCACCTTTCAGCATGCCATTTTGCAGCAATGCCAGGTCAATCAATTGGCGGACAACTTTATTTTTAGCTGCATATCCGGCAAATATTTCGTCTTTCTTTGTTTTCAGTTCTTCCCACTTCTGATCCAACCCGTTCACTTCGTCCTTTTCAGCAGTAGAAATTTCTTCGTCTTTCTTACCTTTTTGTTTATCTTTCAGCTCATTACGACGTTTGTCTACGTCATCCATTTCTTGCTGAATAGGAGCTACAACAGAGTCGCATTCTTTTTCTTCGTCTGCAAGAACTTCTTTCACCAGTTTATGATCTGAATTCAACACAAGGTTGAACATATCAGGCATTTCTCCATAGAAACTCATACCTGCCTGAATATTAGCCATTTCTTTCATACGGCGCATATATTCGCTTTGAGTAATCATCACAGGAGAAGAGTTTTCACCCAAAGCCTGCGCAGTGATATTAAACTCAACCTTTTCCAGCTTAGGCAACTGGCTCTTGAACACAGCAGAAAGAGCTTCTTGTTTACCTGCTTCCAGAGTTTCACCTTTTTTGTCTTCTTTGATAATCAGATTATCTATAACATCACTATCTACACGGGTAAAGCGAGATTTCTCAAACTTTTGCTCCAACATGCTTACTACAGCAATATCCAGTTGACCATCCATCAGCAACACATTGTATCCCTTATTCTTAGCAGCCTCGATATAGCTGAATTGCTCATCTTTATGATTAGCATACAGATAGATCAAATTGCCATCTTTATCAGTCTGACTATCTTTGATCAGCTTCTGATACTCTTCAAATGTATAGCATTTACCATCCGTATCGGTGAAAAGGGCAAAATCTTTTGCTCTGTCATAGAAGTCTTCCTGAGTAAGCATTCCGTAATTGATGAAAATCTTCAGGTCATTCCACTTTTCCTCGAACTGTTTGCGATCATTTTTAAAGATAGATTGCAGACGATCAGATACTTTCTTCGTGATATATGTCGAAATCTTCTTCACGTTAGAGTCGCTCTGTAGATAAGAACGGGATACATTCAACGGAATATCCGGAGAATCGAGCACACCATGCAACAGTGTCAGAAAGTCAGGTACGATACCTTCTACTGAATCCGTAACGTATACCTGGTTGCTATAAAGCTGTATCTTATTCTTATTCAGTTCGATATTGCTCTTTACTTTCGGGAAGTAGAGGATACCTGTCAGATGGAACGGATAATCTACATTCAGATGTATCCAGAACAGAGGTTCATCAGACATCGGATACAGGTCACGATAGAACTTCTTATAATCTTCATCCTTCAGTTCGCTGGGCTTCAATGTCCACAACGGATTACTGTCATTGATGATGTTATCTTCGTCTGTTTCAACCTGTTTCCCATCTTTCCAGTCTTTCTTTTTACCAAAAGCAATAGGTATGGGAAGGAAACTACAATATTTCTTCAACAGAGAAGAAATGCGGGCCTCTTCCAGGAATTCTTGACTTTCATCATCAATGTAAAGTACTATATCTGTACCACGGTCAGCTTTATCAATGTTCTCAATGGTAAACTCCGGACTACCATCGCAACTCCATTTCACTGCTTGAGCACCTTCCTTATGGGATTTCGTGATTATTTCCACTTTCTTAGCCACCATGAAAGCTGAATAAAAGCCCAAACCGAAGTGTCCAATAATTGCATTAGCATCATTCTTATACTTCTCCAGAAAGTCGTTGGCACCTGAAAAGGCAATTTGGTTGATATATTTGTCGATTTCTTCGGCAGTCAAACCAATACCACGGTCTGAAACAGTAATTGTATCTTTTCCTAAAGACACATGTACGGTCAAATCGCCAACCTCACCTTTAAACTCGCCAATAGAGGCTAAGGTTTTCAACTTCTGCGTAGCATCTACGGCATTAGAAACCAACTCACGGAGAAAAATTTCATGATCGCTGTACAAGAATTTTTTGATAACGGGGAAAATGTTTTCGGTAGTCACCCCAATATTTCCTTTTTGCATACTACTTATGATTTATATTTTTAAGTTTATATATTTAATCGTTTGGCAAGTGTAATGCAAAAAAAATGCCAGCCCATAAGGACTGACATTTTGACTGTTTATCATCTTCTAAAAAGACTTTATTTTCATGCTTTCTTGATGTCCAGTTCTCCTTTTTCTTCGTTCAAAGAGACAGAAATCGTATCGCCCGTCTGCAATTCGGAAGAAATAATCAATTCCGAAAGTCCATCTTCCAGATAAGTCTGGATGGCACGCTTCAACGGGCGGGCACCAAACTGCACATCATATCCTTTAGATGCCATGAACGTCTTGGCTTTAGCATCAATAACAAGCTTATATCCAAGAGATTCCACGCGCTCATACAAGCCTTTCAACTCGATATCGATAATCTTTTCGATAGCATCCAGCGAAAGCTGGTCGAAAGTAATAATCTCATCGACACGGTTCAGAAACTCAGGGGCAAACGACTTATTCAAAGCCTTTTGTATCACGCCGCGTGAATATTCTTTATCATCCGTACGATTTTGGGCGGCAAAACCTACACCACGACCGAAGTCTTTCAATTGACGTGTACCGATATTGGAAGTCATGATAACTACTGTATTCTTGAAGTCTACAGTTCTGCCATAACTGTCAGTCAGACGACCTTCATCCATCAGTTGTAACAAGATGTTGAATACATCCGGGTGGGCTTTCTCAATCTCGTCCAACAATACGATAGAGTAAGGTTTACGGCGCACTTTCTCTGTCAACTGTCCGCCTTCTTCGTATCCTACGTATCCCGGAGGTGCGCCAACAAGACGAGAAACGGTAAACTTCTCCATATATTCACTCATATCCACACGTATCAGCGCATCGGCAGAACCAAACATATATTTCGCCAACTGTTTCGCCAAGTGAGTTTTACCCACACCCGTAGGCCCCAGGAACAAGAATGTTCCGATAGGACGGTTAGGATCTTTCAATCCTACACGACTACGCAGAATTGCTTTCGTCACCTTTTCAATAGCCGGATCCTGAGCTATAACTTTAGCTTGCAACTCTTCTTTCATACCCGCCAACTTGATACCTTCAGCCTGCGCCATACGCTGTACAGGCACACCGGACATCATAGAAACCACATTCGCAATTTCCTCCTCGCCAACTATCTGGCGATCATCTTTTAAACGAGCTTCCCATTCAGCCTTCATCTCTTCCAGACGAGCAGAAAACTCTTTCTCATGATCACGGAAACTGGCAGCAAGTTCGAAATTCTGCGATTTCACCGCATCCGCCTTTTGTTGACGGGCTTCTTCAATCAGTTTCTCCTGTTCTTCAATCTCTTTCGGAACAGTAATGTTTGTCAGATGGACGCGCGAACCGGCTTCGTCCAAAGCATCAATAGCCTTATCCGGGAAATTACGGTCAGTAATGTAGCGGTCTGTCAACTTGACACATGCTTCCAGCGCTTCATCCGTATAAGTCACATTATGATGGTCTTCGTACTTCTCTTTGATATTCTTCAATATCTGGAGCGTTTCCTCAGCAGTGGTCGGTTCAACAATCACTTTCTGGAAACGGCGTTCCAAAGCACCGTCCTTTTCTATATTCTTCCGGTACTCATCAAGGGTAGTGGCACCTATACATTGTATTTCACCACGTGCCAATGCAGGTTTCAGCATATTGGCAGCATCCATAGAACCGGCAGCTGCTCCGGCACCCACAATCGTGTGAATCTCGTCAATAAACAGAATCACATTCGGATTCTTCTGTAACTCATTAATGATAGAACGAATACGCTCCTCAAACTGTCCGCGATACTTGGTTCCGGCCACTACAGAAGCCATATCAAGCATTACCACACGTTTATCAAACAGAATACGGGATACTTTCTTCTGAACGATACGTAATGCCAATCCTTCTACAATGGCTGATTTTCCTACACCAGGTTCACCTATCAATACCGGATTATTCTTCTTACGACGGCTTAATATCTGAGCCAACCGCTCGATTTCACGTTCACGACCTACCACAGGATCCAGTCTACCTTCTTCCGCAGCCCGGGTCATATCCATACCAAAGTTATCCAATACCGGAGTATCATTGGATGGTTTCTTAGACGCTGTTTGCGTAGAAGACTGTGAACTACCACTTTGAGAAGAACGTGAAGACATATTCATCTCATCTTCTTCCTCGTCATCATCTTCCGTAAATCCCATACCTGCGTTAGGGCTGGCTTTCATAGAAAGCTGTTCGAACACCGACTTATAATCTATATTATCTTCTTCCAATACCGTAGCGGCCAAATTATTACCGTCTTTCAAGATAGCCAGCAATACATGTTCAGTATCAGCAGTGGCACTCTTCAGCAGACGAGCCTCGAGTATACACATTTTCAATATCTTAGCTGCCATCGGAGACAATGGAATGTCTGCATCGGGCAACAAGTTATCATCTTCAATCTCTTTTAAAAAACCTTCCAGGCGTTTCTTAACCCTGTTTAGGTCTATATCCAGTTTCTGCAATATTTCTATAGCTTTCCCTCCGCCGTCTCGCAACATGCCGAGTAGAAGATGCTCCGGACCGATATATCTATTTTTCAGCCGGTTAGCTTCCTCCTTGCTGTAAGTGATAATGTCAGAAACTCTTTGTGAAAACTGATTATTCATACTTAATATTCTCCTTCCTTATTCTAAGGTGTTACTTAATACAAAGATACGCATTTATAATTTCCAGTACGTATTTCATCGTTTTATTTATTATTTATATACAAAACCCGTGCCACAGTTTAATATCCGTTCACCAGTATCATACTAAAATGCTTTCATTCTAGGGAAAAAGCTCCTTATTAATACCTTATTTATATATTATAAGAACAAAGTAGGTGAGAGAATGGTTCTGAAATAAAGTTTATGGGCGAAAACTTTTGTATATCGTAAAAAAGCAGTACTTTAGCGTGGTTTTTTATGAACCAAAGTATGTATAATTAATAATCTTTTTAAATGCTTGAACAAGACAGAATTATAAAGATTAACATCGAGGAGGAAATGAAGTCATCGTACATTGACTATTCCATGTCGGTCATCGTTTCGCGTGCCCTTCCGGATGTTAGAGATGGTTTTAAGCCTGTCCACCGTAGAATTCTCTTCGGGATGATGGGACTGGGAAATACGTCTGATAAACCTTATAAAAAATCAGCCAGAGTTGTAGGTGAAGTATTGGGTAAGTATCACCCGCATGGTGACTCTTCCGTTTACGGTGCATTAGTTCGTATGGCACAGCCTTGGGCAATGCGTTACATGGTGGTAGATGGCCAAGGTAACTATGGTTCGGTAGACGGTGATAGCGCAGCAGCTATGCGTTACACCGAGTGTCGCTTGCGCAAGATTGGTGAAGATATGATGCAAGACCTCGACAAAGAAACCGTTGATATGCAGAGCAACTTCGACGATTCTTTGCAGGAGCCTACCGTTATGCCTACCCGTATTCCAAACCTTTTGGTAAACGGTGCATCTGGTATTGCTGTAGGTATGGCAACCAATATGCCGACACACAACCTTTCAGAGGTTATTGATGCTTGCATCGCATACATCGAGAACAACGATATCGAGATAGAGGAGTTGATGAACTATGTGAAAGCTCCCGATTTTCCAACAGGAGGATATATATATGGTATGAGTGGCGTACGCGAGGCATATCTTACAGGTCGCGGTCGCGTTATCATGCGTGCAAGAGCAGAAATTGAAACCAGTTCTACGCATGACAAAATTGTCATCACGGAAATCCCGTATGGTGTCAATAAGGCGGAACTGATCAAGAATATTGCTGATTTAGCCAATGATAAGAAGATAGAAGGTATCTCCAATGCCAATGATGAGTCTGACCGTGAAGGTATGCGTATCGTGATTGATATCAAACGTGATGCCAACGCCAGCGTAGTCCTGAATAAGCTCTATAAAATGACGTTGTTACAGACTTCTTTTAGTGTAAACAACGTAGCATTGGTACACGGACGTCCTCGTTTGCTGAATCTGAAAGACATGATTAAGTACTTCGTAGAACATCGCCATGAGGTAGTTATCCGTCGTACTCAATATGACTTGCGTAAGGCTAAAGAACGCGCTCATATATTGGAAGGATTAATCATAGCATCAGATAATATCGATGAAGTAATCCGTATCATCCGTGCTGCAAAGACACCTAATGACGCTATTGCCGGCTTGATAGAACGCTTCCAATTAACTGAAATTCAGTCTCGTGCCATCGTAGAAATGCGTTTGCGCCAATTGACCGGACTGATGCAGGATCAGCTTCACGCTGAATATGAAGAAGTAATGAAGATGATTGCTTATTACGAAGAAATTCTTTCGAATGACGAACTTTGCCGCAAAGTTATTACTGATGAATTAATTGAAGTAAAAGCAAAATACGGAGATGAACGTCGTTCTGAGATTGTTTACTCATCCGAAGAATTCAATCCGGAAGATTTCTATGCAGATGACGAAATGATTATCACCATTTCTCATATGGGCTATATTAAACGTACTCCGTTGAGTGAGTTCCGTGCTCAAAACCGTGGTGGAGTAGGCTCTAAGGGTACAGATACCCGCGATGCAGACTTCATTGAACACATATATCCGGCAACCATGCACAATACCATGATGTTCTTTACTCAAAAGGGTAAGTGCTATTGGCTCAAAGTATATGAAATCCCCGAAGGTACCAAGAATTCCAAGGGACGTGCCATCCAAAACTTGCTGAATATTGATTCAGACGATGCTGTAAATGCATATCTGCGTGTGAAGAACCTTTCTGACACAGACTTCATCAACAGTCATTATGTCTTATTCTGTACCAAGAATGGTGTTATTAAGAAAACATTACTTGAACAGTATTCCCGCCCTCGCCAGAATGGTGTAAACGCTATTACTATCCGTGAGGACGACCGCGTTATCGAAGTACGTATGACTAACGGTGACAACGAAATTATCATTGCCAATCGTAATGGACGTGCTATTCGCTTCCACGAAAGTGCTGTACGCGTTATGGGACGTACTGCAACCGGTGTGCGTGGTATGACGCTTGACGAAGACGGGCAAGATGAAGTCGTTGGAATGATTTGCATCAAAGATCCTGAAGCAGAAACCATTATGGTAGTTTCTGAACAAGGCTATGGCAAACGTTCTGATATCGAAGACTACCGTAAGACTAATCGTGGCGGTAAGGGTGTTAAGACGATGAATATCACCGATAAAACAGGTAAATTGGTAACAATTAAGTCTGTAACAGATGATAATGACTTGATGATTATCAATAAATCTGGTATCACCATTCGTCTGAAAGTTGCTGATGTCCGTATTATGGGTCGTGCTACCCAAGGTGTTCGTCTGATCAATCTTGAAAAGAGAAACGATGAGATCGGTTCAGTATGTAAGGTTACATCAGAAAGTATGGAAGATGAAATTCCTGTTGATGATGAAAATTCTCCAATTCCGCCTACTATAAATGAAGTAGAAGGAGAGGAGAAAGACTATAACTCTGATAATGAAGTCAATAATAAAGATGAAGAATAGACATAATATTAATTTTAATTTTACAACTATCATGAAAAGAGTATTATTTTCAGTGATTTTATTGCTCGCTGCAGGCTTCACTTTCGCTCAAGAAAAGACTGTGAAAGAAGCTAAAAGCATTGCGAATGAAGTAAAGCCGAACTTTAATAAGGCCGAACAGCTCATCAATCAAGCCTTGACTAATCCTGAAACAAAGGATAATGCCGACACTTGGGATGTAGCCGGTTTTATTCAAAAAAGGATTAATGAGGAGGAAATGAAAGACGCATTTTTGAGAAAACCTTATGATACTCTTAAGGTATACAACAGTGCATTAAACATGTGTAAGTACTACCTCAAATGTGATGAACTGGCACAAGTTCCAAATGAAAAGGGAAAGATTAAGAACAAGTACAGAAAGGCTAACGCTGCTGCAATTATAGCAGAGCGTCCTAACTTGATCAATGGAGGTATTCAATACTATAATTTGGAGAAGAACAAAGAAGCATTAGATTTCTTTGGAACTTACATTGAAATAGCTCAGAATCCTATGTTTGAAAAGGAAAATTTCCTACAAACAGATACTATTTTACCACAGATTGCATATTATGCAAGTTTGGCAGCGGCTAAGATGGAAGATTACCCTAGCGTTCTGAAATATGCTCCTTATGCACAGAATGATAAGGAAGTAGGTCAGTATGCAATGGAATTCATCTCTACAGCTTTAAAAGCACAAGGTGATACTATTAAGTGGGTTGCTTCTTTAAAAGAAGGTTTGCAGAAATACCCTCAACATTCATTCTTCTTCGGTCATTTGATTGATTATTATAGCAATAATAATAAATACGATGAAGCTATGCAGTTTGCTGATGATATGTTGGCTAAAGATCCTAATAATACATTCTATCTGTATGTAAAAGGATATCTTTATCACAATATGTACACTAACTTGAAAAATGAAAAGAAAGAGCAAGAAGCTGCAGATGCACTTAATAATGCTATCAAGTATTATACTAAGACAACAGAAATAGATCCTAACTACGCAGAAGCATTTTCTAATTTAGGTTTAATCTACTGTCTGCAAGCACAAGACTTCTCAGAGAAAGCAACAGCAGATGTAAATGATCCTAAGTATAAAGAAGATCAGGCAACTTTGAAAGCTTTCTATGAAAAAGCAAAACCTTGCTATGAAAAAGCAAGAGCATTGAAGCCTGACCAAAAAGATTTATGGTTGAATGGTTTATACCGGGTATACTACAATTTGGATATGGGACCTGAATTCGAAGAAATCGAAAAAATGGTTCAATAAACACATCAATAGTTTTTAATAAAAAGAGGTTGTGTCAAAACTCTGGCAC
>NZ_MSHA01000092.1:0-1718 GCF_001940965.1 Bacteroides sp. Phil13
AAACTTTAAAATTAACGGATCACTTCTAAAATTGCTTGTGAGATAGTAAACTCCACCTTTTTCTGAAAAATCACGAATATCTTTTTTCATAATTTCAGAAGTAGCATTTCTAAATCCATATATTCCCTGCTTTGGATCCCCAACAGCAAGAAATTTGCATTTTTCTGCAAGCACTTTCATTATCTTTTCTTGAACAGGGTTAGTGTCTTGATATTCATCAATAATAACGTAGTCGAAATTGTTTTGAATCTCAGCTACAACATTGCTATCTTGCAAAAGCTCCATTGAATATTTTTCTAAGTCGTTAAAGTCCAAACAATTTTCAACGCTCTTTATTTTCTCAAGCTCAGAGGAATAAAGATTGTAAAAATCATATATATTTTGGACTAAAATATTCGGCTTCCAGTAGCTTTCGTTATCAAACTGAGGATCTCTATATTTTTTAACTAATTTTGAAACTGCGTCTTTGACTGCAGCAAAACCTATTATCTCTTCCTTATTGTTAATTTTTCCAAGAGATAAGTTTCTGATAGCTAAGATATTTTCTTTTAAAGTATTTTCGCTTGTTATTGTTTGAAGCTCGGATATGTAGTTTTTAATGTACTTGTAATTTAAACTATTCTCATCCATTTGACTAAAGATTTTAGCCACTCTTTGCGTGTAACTAAAAACTCTATCCACCAACATTTTATTCATTCTGCTTGTTGCTAGATTATATATTTCATCTTGATGTGATTTATAGTACTCAATTGAGCTCTTAGGGTCAGCTAACACTGAAAAATGCTTTTCAAGCGCAAAAACAACTGACCTAAGCATTGCTTTTTGGCTATGAAGTGAAAGGAGCAGCTCTTGAAGATCCTCTTTTTCACACGCAAGCTCATAAGCGTTATCAAAAGCCCTGTTTCTTATCTCCTGACTCTTGTTTTCATCGAGAAGATAATAGTCACTTGAAATTGCGAGTTTGTCAATGTTTCTTTTAACTATCTTTTGCAAAAACGCGTGCATTGTGGAAATATCCGCAGTGAGGACATCATCTATTTGCTCCAATATCCACTCGTCTCTTGGATATTCCATAAGTTTGCTGAGCAGTCTTTCTTTCATCTCGTTTGCAGCGTTGTTTGTGAAGGTCACAACGAGCATGCGGCTTACAGGGACACCTGTTTTCACAAGGTCGGCGATATACTGGATGAGAGTTGTTGTTTTCCCTGTTCCAGCGGACGCACTGACAATTGCTCTTTCCCTATCGTTCTTGAGGACTTTCGCTTGCTCTTCAGTTGGGAATTTACTCATCTTGATCGTCCTCCTTTAATAAATCTTCCTGCTTTTTGCTTGAGATAATTCTGCATCCGTCGTTTGCATTATACAGGCATATAGCTCTATATTTACAAAACTCGCACGATTTCTCTGTTGGAGATGTTTTGATATTCCCCTCCGCCATTTGTCTTAGAGCCTGTGAGCTAATATCAAAAGCATATTTTTCTAGAGCCTGCAAGTTCTTTTCATCAATACTGTTGTAATCTATCTTATCGCCCTTTCTTGTCGCTTTAATAATCTTGCTTTCCTTGTAGTTTATATCATTAAATCGTGAGTCGATGTCCTTTATGCTCTCTCCGTCCAGTGTTACTCCCTCTAAAATTGGGGTTTCCTTTGTGACATATCCTGGATTTGCGTTAAAATAGTAAAGACCAAGTGGAGCTTGTCCCAACATTTCGCGAAGC
>NZ_MSHA01000093.1:0-19324 GCF_001940965.1 Bacteroides sp. Phil13
CAGTTCATCGAAGTTGCGCACTTCAATCTCTATCTTGAGGTCTTTTCCTTTTTCCTTGCAATATTCTTTAGCACGATTGATAGCCTTGTCGATGCCTCCGGCAAAATCCACATGATTGTCTTTCAGCAAAATCATGTCGAACAGTCCGATACGATGATTTACACCACCGCCAATCTTCACAGCCATTTTCTCAAGAATACGCATACCGGGAGTAGTCTTACGGGTATCGAGCACACGCGTATTCGTACCTTTCAGTTTCTCGGCATATTTATGCGTCATGGTAGCAATGCCACTCATGCGTTGCATAATGTTCAGCATCAGGCGTTCTGTCTGCAACAAAGATTGCACCTTACCTTCCACTATCATTGCTATATCACCCGGTTTCACTTCTGCCCCGTCATTGATGAAGACTTCTACCTTCATAGTAGGGTCGAAACGACGGAACACTTCTTTGGCAACTTCGATACCAGCCAGAATGCCCGGCTCTTTAATCAAAAGCTTGGATTTACCCATCGCCGTAGCGGGGATGCACGAAAGGGTTGTATGGTCTCCGTCACCTATATCTTCTGCAAAGGCGAGATCTATCAGCCTGTCAATCAGTTCTTCTTCCTTATTCATTCGCTTTATCTATTCTTATTTGATGTATAACATATTTGTTCTGTACTTTTCTGAAGAAACAATTCACCCGAAAGTTTCCATTTGCGGTTCCCAAAGTGCCGATGATGAAACTCGATTCATCCCGTTTTCCTTCGTGATTCACATTGAAGCTACTGACTTTGTTCTCAGCAAAAAAATTAGCCATTGCTCCTTCTGCAGTTCGCTTGTCAGCATTGGTCGTACGATTGTGGATAATCAGATCCACCTTATCACCCAGATACCCGTTTAGTTCCTGAGAGTTTCCCTTTTTGAAGGCCGTAACCACCCCCACAGGTACGTCTTGAGCAAAGATCGAGGATACCCATAAGAAGAGGCTGGTCAACAATAAAACTACTCGTTTTTTCATAATCACAAGTATTAATGATACGCAAAGGTAAGCATTTATTGTAAAATACAATAAAAAAGCGCTAATTTTGTGCACGAATCAGAATGTAAGCAACATGAAAACAACTTTGCTCGTCGTAGGAAGAACCGTAGAACAACACTTTATAACTGCCATCAATGACTATGTGCAGCGTACCAAACGCTACTTGTCTTTCGATATGGAAGTCATCCCCGAATTGAAGAATACGAAAAGTCTTTCAATGGAAGTGCAGAAAGAAAAAGAGGGTGAATTGATATGTAAGGCATTCCAGCCGGGTGATGTGATTGTATTGCTGGATGAAGGGGGAAAAGAAATGCGCTCCATAGAGTTTGCAGACTATATGAAGCGCAAGATGAACACCGTAAATAAACGGCTTGTATTTGTCATCGGCGGACCGTATGGTTTCTCACAAAAAGTATATCAGGCGGCACATGAAAAAATGTCCCTTTCTAAAATGACGTTCTCGCATCAGATGGTGCGGCTGATTTTCGTGGAACAGTTGTACCGGGCCATGAATATACTCAACGGCGGCCCTTATCACCACGAATAACTGTCTCTTCAAGACCTTGAAATTTGGAACCCTGTTCCTGATAACGCCATCTCTACAAATCGTGCGCGAGGGTTCGGTACATCCTGCGTCAGTATCTCTCGGATTCGCAATGCAGCTTGCGGGTCTTTTGCCACCATATACAAGTAGCCTCCCCCACCTGCACCCGGCAACTTATACCCCAGTGTATAGTCCTTAATCTTACTGATAATTTCTTCCACCGCCGGAGGGTTAGTACCGCAATCCAGAGCTTTGTTCTGCATCCACGTTTTGCCAATCAGTGCACCATAGGTCTCAAAGTCGTTCCTTTGAATAGCTTCTGCCATATCCAATGCATGCGCCTTCATATCTTCCAATATTGCCAAATGGATAGATGAATTAAGGAACATGGAACGCACAATCTCTGCCAGGATACCTTTAGCAGTACGTGTAATTCCCGTATAATATAATAGGTGGCAATCACGATAATCAGGATGCGTAAAGAGATGTTCGGGCAACCAGTGTATCAACGGATTCTGTACAAATCCAGTTTCTGTTTGTAACAGTTTGATGCCTTGCAATACTCCGCCATACTGATCTTGCCAGCCACCACCCGTTGTCAACAACTGTTCCAAAGCAAGCGTACGACGGCATATTTCATTCTTATCCCACATCAAACCACAGAAATCACTCAAAGAGCCTAAAACCGTAGAAGCCAGTATAGAACTGGTTCCCAGCCCTGAGCCTGCCGGAATAGCAGATAATAAAGTAATCTCTATACCTGTACCGAATGCCTGTAACTGTTTCTCCAACGAGGGATAACCCACTTCTGAAAACGCCGGGCCAAAACCTGCCAACGTCAGCGCCGCTTTCGGAATAGAGAAAGGAGACCCAATCTTACAGTAATCCTGCAATTCCCCGAAAGTATTCACAACTTCCATCGCTCCCATATCAATAGAGCGCAAAACAATGCGATACTCTTTACAAGGCTTCACATAAACTTGCAAAGGAGGTTGCCCATTCAATTCAATGGCCAGATTCACTACATTTCCACCCGCAAAAAGAGAATATGGCGGAGTATCTGTCCAGCCACCCGCAACATCAATACGCACAGGACTACGGCCCCAAACAATCTGATCGCTATATACATTAAGGTGAGGACGGCTTTTCTTCTCATACAAATCAGAAAGGAGCCCTTCACGCAGCAGCCCGAAAGCCTCTCTTTCATCATTCTGAAAGTCTTTTCCATTCAGCTTGTCTATCTGCGCCCGAAGCATCCGGTTATGGATACGCTGCATCTGAGGTGCATCAGCCGGTAACACATCCGGTTTATCTATCTTCAAACAATGAAAATCTTCGGCAACATCAGCCAAATCCAATTGATAGAAGACACTCTTCTCATAATTGCGTGCCAGCAATTCCCAATTGCCTTTCCGGAAACTCTCGCGCTGTGCATATAATTGACGTAAATCTGCTTTCGCTGAAATTTCATCGGCAGAGAGACGTTGACTGTTCAACCAGATTTTCTTACCTTCCGCCAATTCCAGTTCCGAAGTCATCCAGCAAAGTACCTTGCCCATCTGTTCTATATCTTCTACTACTGGAAAGATTCCGGCAGCCTGTAAGTCGTCTTTCCTTCCAATTACATCATCCGGAGTCAATCCACGTTTCGCCAACCAACCTATGAAGGGCATTCCCAGGAACAAAGTCTTTTCATCCTGGATATCTCCTTTAAATACATCATCAAAGCCATACGGACGAACCACCCAACGCTTCTCCGCAAGAGGCACAATGTCTACACACACTCCATCCGGCAGTGCCAACGTCCAGTCATTTCTCGGTACGCCTGTGATAATTTGCCGGGAACCAATCTTCCACGATGCACCAACAAAGCTGTTTTCAATCCAAAGATTATCATTATTAGAAGAAAGAGTTACCCCTATTTCTGCATTCTGCACAAAGATTGCAGGATTTGGTTTTACTTTCCGGTGCATAATCTGACGCTGATCATACACTTTATTCTGTAAAGTGACAGTTGAGGAAAGTAATTCACGGCTCGTTCCATAGTGGTAAAATTCACCACCCGGTAAAGGTAAAATAGCCACAGACAGCTTATTCAACTCATCATCAATAATGCGCGGGTGGTTACCCAGAGACAAACCGAAGTCTGAATATAAATCATAGTACTTCAAATCAGAATACGAAGCATCTTTCTGCGAACGTTTCATCAATAATTCCACCGCCCGATCGCTCAGCAACCAGATACCTATGTCCATCAGAAAGAGATGAGTCTTGGAAAGATTTTCCAACTCTTGCAATGAAGGCTTCTGCAACATAAAATCCAACGCTTCCGGCTGTTTGCGGTCAGAAACAAACACCCCATGATGTGTTGCTAATACCGGATCTACCCAGAGTCCATAACATACCACATCTGCATCCGGTATATCCTGCAAAGGTTTCTCGGCACGAATATAGACATCACCACTCGCAATCAGTGTACGCAACTTTTCCGGTGCCCGCTCCATGATTTTCTCATAAAGTGGAACTTGCAAGGATAATAAGTTTTGCCCCAGCTTCTGCCCGCGTGCCCAGCGAAATACCGGTATTGGGGTTAATATCTTTCCGGAGGGAGCATATCCCGGCAGGCGGCGGCTTTGTCCACCGGCATGCAACAGGATACGTTTCTCTGTTGAGTGTTCTGTTTGTTGGTTTCTATACCATTCGCGCAAGAGCCAGGTTGTTCCCCCACCCGATCCCAGTTTCATCCCTACAGGATCAGAAGTACAAAACCATTCCGTACGGTCTACATTTTCCAGTTCATAGAATGCCGACACAAGATTAGGCGGCAAGGATAATAATTTTTGCATATCCGATTGCTATAATGCTTAATATATTAGCTGCAAATTAAAGCAATCTTAAGCAAAATCCACGAAAAATTTTAATGATTTTGAAGATGAAGATAGAAATATCCTCGCACGAAGAAAATAGAAGCGAAACTTAAGTGTAAAGCCTATACAAAGATTCTCCTATATCTGTTCAATTAAAGAAGGATGGATAAAAGCCGTGGCCACAGCCATAAGACCCTGAATAACAACAACCACACGACGATCATCTTTTATACGAACAAATTCACCTTCTACACCTTCAAAAACGCCACCGGTAATGCGAACACGCTGTCCTCTCTTCAGATTAATAGTAGTGGGGTCTAAGTAGACAACCTGCTGATCGCAATTACCCGCAACAGCTATGAAACTCCGCATTTGTACATCCGGAATCGTAATAGGTTGTTGAGTTTCGCAATCCATGATGTAGCGAATTGGAAGAATAGCTCCTTTAGCCTCTTTTATCTCTTCAAGTTGCTTTCGGGTGGAGCGAACAAAGACCAGATTATGAATAGCAGGAACAAGCTTGCGGATTTTACATTCATTCCTCACAATATACTCATAACGCATTGGAATAAAATTCTCTATTTGCTTGCTGTCCAGATAATTTTTCAAGGCCAACTCGCGGCTATAAGTAATACGCAGGGGATACCAATTCAGATCGGCGGAGCTTGTATTCACAATAGGATTTTTTATATAGCATTTAGACTTTTACTATGTATGAACTAATAAATTAGCCACAATAATGCAGACTTAATCGTTCATCCAACGGACGCAAAGTTAAAGCGTAACAATGAGAATACAAAATATTACGATAAAGAAAAAGCAGTTCCGAGTAGAAGCTTTTCCATGAAATACAAAAAGTAGACTTCCCGTTGACAAGAAGTTAAGAGTTTGTCAACAGGAAGTTAACCCTTTTTCTATTTTTCCAGCATATCTACTACTTGCTGTAATAATGCAGGCATTTCATGGTTGGAATTCTTAATCGTATGAATCTGCTCTTTTCCTTCCGCAGTCAGTGAGAAATACATTTGGCGTTTATCGACTTTACCGATAATGCGGGCAATCAACTTCTTCTCCTCCACAGAGCGTATTAGCTTGGAAGTATTAGAATGAGTAAGTCCTAATGCTTCTGCTATTTCTCCGGAAGTGAGCCGGGGATTATCCAGAAGTGCACAGAGCAACATCCCCTCATTCAACGAGAGGTTGTATTGCTGGATAAATTGGGTTTCAAACTCGGCTATCGCCCGATAAACATCACGAATTTTACATAAATCCTCCATATATTCTCTTTTTTATTTGTTAAATAACAAATTACTAGATGAAAAGGTTGACATTGGCTTTATCTGCCCGCTCCATGTAAGTAGCAACACCACCGATAGTTACCTCATCCAACAGTTCTTCACGACTGATTCCCATCATATCCATTGACATCTGGCAAGCTATAAATTCTACACCCTGTGCGAGAGCCTGAGAACGAAGTGATTCCAAAGAATCCACACCTTTTTGTTTCATAAGGAAACGCATCATCCGGCTACCCATGCCAAACATATTCATTTTGGATAACTTCAATTTCAAAGAACTGGAAGGAAGCATCATGCCAAACATCTTACCAAAAATATCTTTCTTAACTTTCGGCTTCTGCACTTTCTTCAGAACATTCAATCCCCAGAAAGTGAAAAAGACCGTAACCTTCTGTCCTGTTGCCGCAGCACCATTTGCCAATACAAAGGTAGCCAAAGCTTTGTCTAAATCATCACTGAAAAGGATCAAAGTTTTTCCCCTACCCGCTATTGCTCCGGCAGACGATGGACAAACAGCAGCCGGATCACCTTTCTCTATAGTTACTGTATAACGGCCTTTTTCTTCATGACTTCCTATCAGACGGTTTCCCGTCGTATCACACCATGCCGAAGCATCACGTGCAAATCCGGCATCAGTTGCCACAATCTCCACTTGTTCTCCCGGAGCAAGAGTATCCATTGCCTTTTTAACTTGCATGATAGGCCCCGGACATTGCAGGCCACAGGCATTAATTTTCAATGGCTCTTTAGAAGAACTCACCGTAGATTCTATTGAATTAACCTGCGGTATGGCAACTTTATCGGGTACAGGCGCTACTGCAGCAGAATAGAGTTTATATCCTCCTGAGAGGTTACGCACATTCCGATACCCATTTCCCATCAGGATGCGTTGTGCCAGATACCCACGCAACCCTACCGCACAAAACAAGACAACCGGCTTGCTTGCAGGAACTTCCGACATACGATCTCTTAAATCATCCAAGGGAATATTAATTGCTCCCGGAATAGAACCGAAAGAAAATTCCTCGGGAGTACGGGTATCTATCAACATGACTTCATTCTTCTGCTGTACCAGTTCGCGCCAGGTAATAATGGGCATTGCACCGCTTATTATATTAGAAGCCACATATCCTGCAATGGCAATAGGATCTTTAGCCGAAGAGAACGGAGGTGCATAAGTGTGCTCTGTTTCCATCAGATCGTAAACCGTCCCGCCTCGCTTAATAAGTCCGGCAATCTGGTCGATACGTTTGTCCACTCCTTCATAACCAATGCACTGTGCACCATATAATTTTCCCGTAACAGGATGGAAAGTTAATTTTAAAGTCAGTGGCAATGCATCCGGATAATAGCCCGCATGAGAAGCAGAATGGGTTACAGAACTCTGATATTCCATCTCCCATTGCTTCAAGCGCTTAGCAGCAAGTCCTGTAGAGGCAACAGTCATATCAAAGACTTTGGCAATAGAAGTACCAATAGCACCTTCATAAGAAACTTTATTGCCAAATACCATATTATCAGCCACAATACGTCCTTGACGATTGGCTGGATTAGCCAGATAATTAAGCCATGGTTTTCCGGTCAGCGGATGCGGATATTCAATTGCATCCCCTACGGCATAGATATCTTTCTCAGAAGTTTCCAGATACTCATTCACCCAGATACCTCCGGCTTCTCCTATTTTTAATCCGGCATCTTTGGCCAAAGCAGTTGCCGGACGTACACCGATAGAAAGCAATACCATATCTGCCGGAATTGTCTTCCCACTTTTCAAGAAAACTGTAATACCTTGCTCTGTGCGCTGAAAATGGGTTACTCCTTCTTCCAAATAAAGTGAAACATCCTTCTGAACCAGATGCTGATGAACAGGAGCAGCCATAGAGAAGTCAATAGGTGCCATTACCTGATTGCCCATTTCCACTACAGATACAGAGACTCCTGCATGATGCAGATTTTCCGCCATTTCCAAGCCGATAAACCCTGCACCAACTACGACTGCACGTTTTACAGCATGTTCTGTGAGATAAGATTTAATACAGTCGGTATCTTCAACATTACGAAGGGTAAAGATTCCCTCTGAATCAATGCCTTCTAACGGTGGCCTGACCGGAGTAGCTCCCGGTGACAACAAAAGCTTATCATAAGTTTCTTCATATTCGCCTCCGTCAATCGTACGAACCGTAATGGTTTTATTCTGCGGATGAATGGCAATCACTTCATTCTCTACACGAACATCCACTCTGAAGCGCTGACCGAAAGAAGCCGGCGTCTGCACCAGTAGCTTCTCACGTTCGTCAATCACGCCACCAATATAATAAGGTAGACCGCAATTTGCATACGATATATACTTTCCCTTCTCTAATAGAAGGATATCAGACTTTTCATCTACCCTTCTCAATCGTGCCGCCGCTGTAGCTCCCCCGGCAACACCTCCAATAATTATATACTTCATACTTCTTTATTTTAGTTTTGATGGTGCAAAGAAAATAATATTTTCTTGAATAAAATAGTTTCCACCGGAAAATAATGTTAAAACACAGCAAAACAGTACAATAACCAAGATAATTACTATCATAAAACATGGAACATAAAGAGAAGAAGAAAGTTCATAAATGCAAGATATAAGTTAACAGGAAAGTACACACACATTTGTTTCAAGGCATATTTATGCCTCGAAAGATCATATAACAACCCTAAAAATTGAGAATTACCAACCGAGTTTTTCGAAACCGGCAGATGTATACCACTCAGTAGAACGGTATGCCTTATCAGTGGCAGTATTAGAAGTCGAAGGAATATAACAGGATACACCGTTAGTTCCTTCCATAGAGAACATACTCTGGAAAAAACCAGAAAAGTTCATAGGAGTAGTAACCCAATATGCTACAGCTGAATTAAAAATCTGTTTCCATGCTTCATAAGCATTATCATCAGTAATCATTCGCATCATGCCCACCAGATTATAATACCCTACATGTCCATCCTGATATCCATCAGAACCACGACGTTTATCATAATCAAATACTGATTTACGAAGTGATGCATTATCAACCGTTCCGGGTAAAATTTGCTTTGTTAAGACAGCCAAATCAACTAATGGCTCGGTTCTCAAAGCACATACAGAAGCACCACCAGTCCAATTAGTATTCGAAATTCCATTACCCTCATCATATTTAGCTGCATAAGGTTCATAATAAGCCTTGGCTATATCTACTGCCGCATCTTCTGAAAAAAACATAGCAGGTACTAATTCATCATACGAAGCGCCAGGACCCGGTATCTCTGTTGGAGAGCCAATACAATAATCCGTGTAGTCACGCAATTCATAAGCGACCTCTACCGATTGCATAAAACAAGCATCAAACAGGATAAAATCAAAATGAGGAGCAGTCTCTAAGATCTCGACAAATTCAGAAATATTCATTCTCTTATCACCGTTACCTATATCTTGCCCCACCCAGCGGGTATTAGCGCCTAACGGATAAGGAAGCCAGCCGTCACCATGCGACCAGTAAACCAATCCATAACTATCAGCCTGATATTGAGTATTTGAGAAAACAGCTGCAAAGACTTCCTGCGTTTCAGATACACCTACCGAATTACGACTAGAGTAAGTCTTTACTACCTTTTCTACAACTGTCCCATTTTCATTTTTCAATTCAAGCAACTGAGGAGATCCACCTTTATCTATATAAACCAGGAAATTCACATCAACATCTTCCACTTTTGCCATACCTACCTTCATTTCCTCAAAGTCCAGTAAAGCAAATCCAGAAAGGGTGTTATCTGCAGCAACATATACTAGCACCGTGCGACTACTCTTAAGTGGATCACCCGGTTCAACCGTTACCGTACAAATAGCAGTTTTCCCGCCATCCTCAGTAATGACAGTAATCGTAGCAGTTCCCGGTTTTAGAGCTCTAATCTTACCATTGGTATCAACCGTAGCAATATCCGGATCACTTGATTTCCATGTTACATTCTGATTGGTAGCATCATCCGGAGTAATGGTAGCAGACAAAGTCACATTCCTCCCCTCTTTTAACGAAAGGGCGCTCTCATTCAATGTAACGCTTGTTACAGCAACGATATCCGGCTCCTGTGGATGATCTTCACAGGCCACAAACAATACAAAAAAACAAATCCACAGAAGAAAATCAAGTTTAGTTCTCATGGTTACAAGTAATAATGGATAGCTCCTTGTTTCAGCAAGGAAGTGAAGCCGACTATTCTTCCGGCTTCTTGAAGCGGAATGCATCAGAGTCGATAGGCATCAACACTATCGATTTATTCTTCTTATATTTACCTTTTACTTTTGCTGACTCTTTCTCCAACTTCTTTTTATTCTCAGAGAAATAAATCATGCAAGTATAATCAGGACATTTCAAATCAAATTCCAAGTAATTCTTTAACTGATACGTATAAAGATCACGTTTAGGCAGGAAACCACCTTTATCCAGCTTGACACTATCCAACACTTGGATATCAGTAAAATACACTACCGTGTCATTGAAAGAGGCAGCAACACCAAATGCATACACAGCCTTTTCCTTGCCTTCTTTTCCTTTTTTGAATGAGAATGCCGAGCATACCATAAAAACCAACGCTACGGCAAAAAGTATACGAACGTATTTCATAATCTGTTTTTTGTTATATGTTGGTGGCAAAGATAATGCAAACCGAGAGCAAAATAAAATGAATTCATTCATTTTTTTATGCTAAAGCGCAGCTCATCTTCACTTTTATGGTAAAAAAACAAAAAAACCGATGATCATAATATGACCACCGGTTTTTAATTCTTTCTATTTGTCGGAAATTGATATTTCTTATTATCCCAAATAAGACTTGAGCAATTTACTACGATTACTTTGTCTTAATCTTCTAATTGCTTTTTCTTTAATCTGGCGTACACGTTCACGGGTCAAACCGAATTTGTCGCCGATTTCTTCCAATGTCATTTCTTGTTGTCCGATACCGAAAAACATCTGTATGATTTCTTTTTCCCTATCGGTTAACGTAGAAAGTGCTCTATCAATTTCCCTCGCAAGAGACTCGTTCACCAAAGAGCGATCCGCCATAGGAGAGTCGTCGTTTACCAACACATCCAGCAAGCTGTTGTCCTCCCCCTCTACGAAAGGTGCGTCCACCGAAATATGGCGTCCGGATACCTTCAACGTATCGGAAATTTTGTCAACAGGGATTTCCAGTTCATCTGCCAACTCTTCGGGAGACGGGCGACGTTCATTTTCCTGTTCAAACTTGGAGAATGCTTTGCTGATCTTGTTCAGCGATCCTACCTGGTTCAACGGAAGACGCACAATACGCGACTGCTCTGCCAAAGCCTGCAAAATGGACTGACGTATCCACCATACAGCATAACTAATGAATTTGAAACCACGTGTTTCATCGAACTTTTCAGCGGCCTTGATCAGTCCTAAATTACCCTCGTTAATCAAGTCGGGCAAACTCAAACCTTGGTTCTGGTACTGCTTGGCCACAGATACAACGAAACGCAGATTGGCACGTGTCAACTTCTCCAGTGCGATACGGTCACCCTTACGGATGCGTTGAGCGAGCTCTACCTCTTCTTCGACAGTTATGAGGTCTTCGCGACCGATTTCCTGCAAATACTTGTCAAGAGAAGCGCTCTCTCTGTTAGTGATACTTTTTGTAATCTTAAGTTGTCTCATTCTTCTAAAACAGATTTGGGTTGCAAAGTTACGACATTTAATTTAGTTATAAGCTAACTTGCCCTAACTTTTTTACTTATTCACTATACTATTATAAACAAAAAGAATGCCGACAAGTTAGTTGTCGACATCCTTTTTCTTCTTTGTTAGCTAATATTACAATCTTCTTACCTAAAAGTCATACCTTTCTATTCTTGAGTCAGATCCACTGCATAATTAGCACGTTTGCCTGACGGGAACATACCTGTAATAAAGAGTACCTGATCCGGAGACTTCGTAGCTTCCTTCATGACCTTTTCCAAGTCCTCTACAGTTTTCATCTGTACGCCATTGGCTTTTAAGATAATGAAGCCTTTACGAATACCGGCAGCTCCCATCTTGCCACTGTTAACACCTGTTACTTCAAGACCATAACCCAGATTCAGTTGTTTCTTCAATTCATCAGGTATAGGACGGAAGGCTGCACCAAGAATATCCATTCCTGCATCTTTTACTACTTTTGTAGTACCTTGTTCATTTTTCAGCGTCACTTCAACAGTCTTTTCTTTCTTATCACGTATCAATTTCACTTTAACCTTATCACCGGGACGATGTTTTGCCAAAGCTTCCTGTAAATCGGCAAATTTATGAATAGGTTTATCGTCAATACCGATAAGAACGTCGTCAACCTTGATATCGGCACCTGCAGCAGAACTACCTTCTACGATTTCTCCTACTAAAAGGCCATCAACAACACCTGATTTTTCACGAGCCTCTTTTTTAAATTCACTCAATTTCTTGCCACTCTTATCTACCGGACGTTGAGTATCACCCGGTTCTTCTACAAGCGGAGTAACAGCAACACCCAGTTTTACACGTTGAACTGTACCGAATTGTTTCAAGTCAGCAACAACTTTCTTCATGATACTGGTAGGAATGGCAAAACCATAACCCGTATTTGATCCCGTCGGAGAGAAAAGAGCAGCATTGATACCAACCAATTCACCGCGTGCATTTACCAAAGCCCCCCCACTATTACCTTGATTAATAGCAGCATCAGTCTGGATGTACGACTCAATGCTTTCCGTACCAGTCTGCTGCCCCATTCCTAACGAGCGTGCTTTAGCACTAACAATACCTGCAGTCACTGTAGAAGTCAGATTAAACGGATTACCTACAGCAAGCACCCATTCACCAACTTTCAATGCATCGGAGTCACCTACCGGAATAGTAGGAAAATCATCTCCCTCTATTTTAATCAAGGCAAGGTCCGTGACTTCATCCGTACCAATGATACGTCCTTTAAGCTGACGGTTGTCATTCAGCGTTACACTGATTTCATCCGCACCGGCAATTACGTGATTATTCGTTACGATATATCCGTCTTTAGAGATGATGACACCGGAACCAAAACCTGTACGTTCAGGAGTCTGAACCTGTCGTCTTTGTGTACCACCCCGACCACCAAAAAATTCACCGAAGAAATCAGAGAACGGGTCTCTAACTTCTACTTCCTGAACTTTGGAAGCTTGAGTAGAACGAATATGTACCACGGCGTGAACTGAATTTTCTGCTGCTTGCGTCAAATCTACAGGTTGCGCATCAACGGCATTATAAGAGGCCAAACGTACGTTCGGATTCTGCTGGAACATATCACTAAATGCAGCAGTACTATCAGCAGGCATATTTTTTTGCAGCATCTTATAGGCGGTTAAACCTGCTACTCCTGAACTGAGAAGTACAATAGCTGCAACCCCAAGAATGTTTTTTGTTGTCTGTTTCATACTTAATTTCTATTCTTTTAATTGTTAATATTCAAATCTCGTTTAACATTTCGACGTTAAAATAACGACAAAAATCGTTCACTTATTCCGCTTGTCACTCTTTTTTGTTCTCTTTTAACAGTGAACTTTTGGGGCTTAACAGCGGTTAACGGCAAGACCTGACAATTTTACATTTATGCACGTTTACTGACGTGAAAATAAGGCAGATAGACGTTAAAACAAAATACATCCTTAATTATCAAGGTATTCTATATCCATGTGATAATCCCATTTCGGGAAGTAAAGATTGCCTCCCTCCCATTCCACTTCACCACGCTGGAAGTCAACGGTTTCACTGCGGGGATATTTCTTTTCGGGCATCAAAGGCATACCGTAGTCACTATTCACAATCATACGCCAGGAGTCGATGCCCCCCAGGAAGAAATATTCTTCATCTGCATTACGGGCGAAAGTAGGAATACCAAATGATTGATCTACAGGCACCCAACCGATACCTTCAAAATAGATCTCTGCCCAGTCATGCAGATTCCACGCTTTGGGATGCATCATGAAACCGCTTTGGAAATGCGCAGGAATGCCACTGATACGACAAAGTGTAATGAACAACAGACTAACCTGACCGCAATCGCCCTTATTGTTATCCAGAACATATTCGGGGATATTCTCTATTGTAGAGTATTCACATGCAGAAGCCCAGGGAAAGTTATCATTCACCCAACGAAAGATGCGTTTAGCCTTTAAGAAGGGATTGGTTTCACCCTCTGTCAATTTGGCAGCAAGCTGACGCATACGCGGTGAAAAGATGATATGCTTCTCACGCTCGGCCGTATATTCCTTATATATAGAGGAGGTCGTGTCATAAGGCTGAACATCTTCCGGCTTCAGATTATGCCATTCAGCATTGGCAGTATACTCAAAGCTTTCGGAGAATACGGTCGGCTCATCCTGCACGGCACGTTTCTCCATATAAAGAGTGCTGTGAAGGCAATTCTGCGGAGAAAACGTATATTCCGGTTCGCTGGCAGCAATAAACTTCACATCCTGTTGTCGTGGCTGGTCAGTACGCGGATAAGGAAGCCAGCAACGAATCAACTCTCCGGCAGGAACAGCATTGCTGTCTACAGTAAGGGTATAGGTGACACGCATTCGTTTGGGGGTGGTAATCGGATTACCACTCTTCTTCACACTTGCAATAACTTCAGGCAGATTTTCCATATTCACCTTTTCACTTCCACTAAAAGAAACACCGTCTTTCGCAGCTTTTATCTTATAGCAGGCAGAGTCCACGCGGAATAAGTTAGGCCCGGCATTGCGGAAATAACGTTTCTCGCCATCCAGTGTCATACATTCCAAAGCCTTGGAAGCTTCCCATTGACGCATTTGCTCATCAGTAACATCAGGAATATACTTGCGGATGTAGTCTTTCACTTCAGTTTCTGTACGAGAGAAATCGGTAAGGAGACGTTGATGCAGGTCTTCTTCCCAGGTGTAAGGCTTGTTTTCGGGTTTCGTTGTACAAGCAGTGGCCAAGAAGAATAGAGCGGCGGCATACAATACTTTTTTCATAATGATTATTTTTATAGATGATGATGGGACAATACCACTTTATAGTTTCACAACTCCGATACCCGGCAAATCAGGTAGTGTAATCTTACCCTTTATCACTTCCATTCCTTTGAAACGGTCGTTAGCAATAAGCAGATTACCATCCAGATCGGCAAAATCAACTGCAGGAGAGAATTGAGCGGCGGCGGAACATGCACACGATGTTTCTGTCATACACCCCACCATCACTTTCATACCCAAAGCACGCGCCAATGTCACCATCTTCCAACCCTCGCGCATACCTGTACATTTCATCAACTTAATATTGATACCATGAAATGCATCTTTCAAACCAGCCACATCACTCAGCCGTTGCAAAGATTCATCGGCAAAGATAGGCAACGGACTTTGCTGCGTCACCCAAGCTATGTCATCCAACTGGGTCTTAGGCATTGGTTGTTCAATCATTACAATTCCTTTTTCATGAAGCCAATGTATCATGTCGATAGCATAATGTTTATCCGTCCAACCCTGATTGGCATCTACGGCAATAGGAAGACTGGTTACGGAACGAATGGTTTCAATCATCTCCTTGTCATTCTCACGTCCCAGTTTTACTTTGAGGATATTGAACTGATCCGCACATTCCTTCGTTTTCTCACGTACCACCTCGGGTGTATCAATGCCGATAGTGAAAGTAGTAGAAGGGGCTTTGTCCTTATCCAGTCCCCAAATCTTATACCACGGGGCTTGCAGCAATTTTCCCACAAGATCATGCAATGCAATATCTACAGCCGCTTTAGCAGCAGCATCTCCCGGCGAAAGTTTATCCACATAAGCCAGAATATCTTCCAACTGGAAAGGATCAGGAAACTGCCCGATGACATCCTGCACTTTCTTCAGGAAAGCCATTACACTTTCCATTGTACCCAACTCTTTCTGCAGATAGGGCGGCATGGATGCTTCGCCATAACCGGTAATTCCATCATATTCAATCTCCACTTGTACATCAGGAGTTGTGGTGCGTGAGTAAGTAGCCACCGTAAATACATGGCGCAACTTCAACTCATACGGGAAGAAACGCAATTTCATCCTAGCATTCACACCACTTTTATTGATATTGAACAGAGACGGGGTGCTTTCCCCTGCAAATACATTGTTAATAGCCACACTGGAACCTAATGCAGCGAAAGCCGCTGTTTTCAGGAAATCTCTTCTGTTTTGCATATGATTCGTTTTTTAATTATTAGATGATGATGGGAGAATTACGGATTATTCATAATAAGGGTTTGTTGCCGTTGTATTCAGGGATTCTTCCTTATTTATATAAGGTAACACACGCGTAGCAAACAACAGCCGTCCGAGGTTATATTCATCAAAGAGTTCGTCGGCAGGATCAAAACTACTGACATGCACATCTCCCTGTGAATGAATGAACCGTTTATCCCCAATATACATTCCCACATGTACCACACGCTCTTTACGATCTGCCGTAGCTTTACGGCCGAAGAAAATCAAATCCCCCGGTTGCAGGTTACTAAAATCAGGAGCAATATCGATATGCTCGCCCACATAGGCTTGTTGCGAAGCATCACGCGGAATAATAATATCATGTATGAACAGAATGGTACGCATGAAACCGCTACAATCAATTCCTTTGGAAGAAGTACCCGCCCAAAGATATGGAACGCCCATTAATGTGTGTGCCGTATGGATAATACTGGCAGCATCTTGTTTCAAAGAAGCCCGCCATCTACTTTCCGGCATAGAGATGGATTTTGAGATATACCCCGTCCGTCCATCAGGATAAGCAACTTTATAGTAAGCACCTTTGCTTCCCTCCCACTTCAAGCGGTTACCTGCAACCACATCAGAAACAGTCTGGGAAGTTTGATTAGGTTCGGAATACACGAAGCCGTAATGAGAAGTCACCACAATTTTCTCTGTCGCATTCCAGGCATGAAGTTCTTCTTTAGTGACCGGATGAATACCTACACGGTGCACCCAGGCAATGTAATTATCCGGTGTCTGAATGCGATACCAGCCGTCGCGTTGCAACACGCGGATGGGCATTCCCATCAATCCCTGCGTCATCATTTCGGATGAGAAATCCGGTTCTACACGAAGATTGGATACCGATACATTAATGATGCCATATGTTTTTCCTTCCAGCCCAGCCTCATCCGGCAATACCTGCAGACAGTCCATCACTTTATAATTGGCTTTCGACAATCCATTGAGAAGAGCAGCTTTCGCTTCAGGAGAGGTGGTTACACCACGTAACATCACATTCTTACCGGCAAAGGAATAATCTACATCAAAAAGTGCCACTCGTTTGTCCGGAGCATACTGACGTTTCAAACTGTCGGATAACTGTGCCACATCGGCAGGAATAGCCCTGTCCCCGACTTCCGAAGCCACCGAACATAACGAAGCGAAAAAGAACAGGGATACAATAGGAATAAGTCTTTTCATTAGCTAAAATGATTTGGGGGTTATTAAGTATTAGCAAAGTTAGAAATAATTTCTATTTTGGTTATATATTTTCAGGAATATTAAGATATAGTTTTAGAATGAAACCCACCATCTCCGTATCAAGGCCGTACCAAAACCGTACCAACTCCGTATCAAGTCCAAGCGTATAGACACGGAGCAGGTACGAAGTTGATGTGGATCAGACAGAAAGTAGATAAAACATTGATTATGTCCGCTTGCAAAGAAGAATAAAAAGAGGAACAAACGCTTCATTCTTCAGAAGAAGTTAAAAAACTCGGCAAGGTTTTGTATCCGCTGGCATAAAAGTCGTATCTTTGCCCAACAAAAGCAGTTGGTCGGTCTGTCGCTTGCGCCTCGGCGTATGAGGAAAGTCCGGGCAACACAGAGCATCCCACTTCCTAACAGAAAGCTGTCCGCGAGGGTAGAGTAACGTAGAAGAAAACAACCGCCTGCGTCTTCGGGCGTCGGTAAGGGTGAGAAGGTGGGGTAAGAGCCTACCAGTCTTGTGGCGACACAAGGGCTGTACGTCTTGGGAGTTGTAAGGTCATGTAAACCGACACTATGAGAGCTGCTCGCTCCATGTCGGAGGGTAGACCGCTAAAGCTTGTATGGTGACATACGGCTCAGATAAATGATAGACACCTTGATGAATGAAGAATTAAGAATGAATAATGAAGAATTCTTCCTGAAAACAAGGGACAGAACCCGGCTTACAGACCGACTGCTTTTTTTTAATAAAGAACTGAGAATGAAGAATGAATAAACGTATTACTGCTCTTTGGAAATTCCTGACATACGACATTTGGCGTATTACGGAGGACGAAGTCACTAAAACGACCTTCTCCCTCTATAATATTATCAAAACAATCTACCTCTGCATTAACCGTTTCACCAAAGACAGACTGGTAAACAAAGCTTCTGCACTGACTTACAGCACACTGCTCGCCATTGTTCCCATTCTTGCCATCCTGTTTGCCATCGCACGCGGATTCGGCTTCGACAATCTTATGGAAAGCCAAGTACGAATGGGATTTGGAGGACACAATCAAACGACGGAAGTAATCCTGCAGTTTGTCAATTCTTACCTGTCGCAAACTAAGAGTGGCATATTCATCGGAGTGGGTTTAATCATGTTGTTATGGACGGTTATCAACCTGATCAGCAGTATTGAAATCACGTTCAATCGTATTTGGGAAATAAAAAAAGCGCGGAGTATGTACCGTAAAATCACGGACTACTTCTCCATGTTCTTACTGATGCCTATATTGATTGTGATTTCGGGTGGTCTCTCTATCTTCATGTCTACCAGCTTAAAGTACATAGAAGACTTTGTTCTGCTGGCTCCTATCCTGAAGTTCCTGATACGCCTGATACCTTTCGTACTGACGTGGTTTATGTTCACGGGACTGTACATCTATATGCCGAATACCAAAGTAAGGTTTAAGCCTGCACTCATCTCAGGAATTCTTGCAGGAACGGCACACCAGGCATTCCAGTTTCTCTATATCAGTGGTCAGCTATGGGTATCGCGCTATAATGCCATTTATGGTAGTTTTGCCGCACTCCCTTTATTTCTGCTTTGGCTTCAGATATCATGGACCATTTGCCTGTTTGGCGCAGAGCTGACCTACGCAGGACAAAACATCCGGAATTTCAGCTTTGACAAGGATACCAAAAATATCAGCAGAAGGTTCCGGGACTTTGTTTCCATTCTTATCATGTCTCTTATAGCCAAGCGGTTTGAAGAGAATATTAAGCCGTACACTGCCGAAGAAATGTCCGAAGAATGCCAGATTCCTATCCGCTTGACGCATCAGGTGCTATACGAGCTACAGGAAATCAACCTGCTGCATGAAGTGGTAGATGAAAAAGACGAGGTAATCGGTTATCAGCCTGCAATGGACATCAACAAACTGAATGTCGCACTATTGTTGGACAGACTGGATACGCACGGTTCGGAAGATTTCAAGATCGATAAGGAAAAAGAATTCAGCGATCAATGGGATGTGCTGATGAAAGCACGCGAGGAGTATTATAAGAGTGCCAGCCATGTATTGCTGAAAGACCTGTAAATTAGTGATTAGCGGTAAGTGATAA